>NZ_CAXQGS010000145.1:0-21478 GCF_964223445.1 Cytobacillus sp. | reverse complement strand
CAATCCTGAAGGCATTGAGCCTGCTGGATGCGAAGCCTGAAGAAGCAATTATGGTCGGCGATAATTCGCACGATATCGATGGAGGAAAAAACGCCGGCACGAAAACGGCTGGTGTTGCCTGGACAGCGAAAGGCCGTGATTTCCTCGAGCGCTTTGAACCGGATTATATGCTGGACAATATGGCTGACCTGCTCGATATTCTTGAGGCAGAAAACCAATGAGAAAAACGGAGCGTTTTCCGGTAGAGGGAGGCAATTCTCTCTGGCATGTGTATAAAACGGTTCCGTTCTTAAAGGTGGTCAAAAACTTTATTGTGATCCAGCTTGCGCGCTATACGCCATTTCTGGGCATGAAAAATTGGCTCTATCGTAATTTCCTGAGAATGAAGGTAGGGGATCAGACATCATTCGCACTCATGGTTATGCTGGATGTCATGTTCCCGGAAAAAATCAGTGTCGGCCGCAACTCGGTCATCGGATATAACACGACGATTCTCGCCCATGAATATTTGATTAAGGAATATCGCCTCGGCAGGGTTGAAATTGGCAGCGAAGTCATGATTGGCGCCAATTCAACCATTCTTCCCGGCATCACGATCGGAGATGGTGCGATTGTTTCAGCTGGAACGCTTGTTCATAAAGATGTCCCATCTGGCGCTTTTGTGGGGGGCAATCCGATGCGTGTCATCTATACAAAGGAAGAACTTGCCGCACGCTGGGCGGATGATCCGATATATGGTGGTAATAAAGAGAAGACTCCCCTAGCTTAGGCTGGCGGGGTTTTTTATTATTGTGTGAGATGTTGGATAGATTACAAAAGATGCAGATATTTTTAGATGTAAGTCTTAACTTTAATAACCTTTCCAAAAAAGTACAAACTATAAGAAAGCTCCTTTTTTAAAAAAGGGAGTCTTTTTTATTTTTCTGCTCCTTTTGGTTGACGGCATGGAGTTTGCGCGTTAAACTACATATAACTTCAATTTGCTACCATATTAGCGAACTAAAGGATTCGGAATTTTTAAGTCATAGAGGTGAATACGCTTGAGCCGATTATTTATGTTTGAAAAGCCGTTAGGCATGAGAGATACATTACCGGATTTATATGAAAGAAAGGCAGCAGTCCGGTCATCCATCCAGGGGGAAATGAAACGCTGGGGCTATCAGTTTATCGAAACGCCTGCACTCGAATATTACGAAACAGTTGGAGCGGCATCAGCAATACTTGATCAGCAGCTGTTCAAGCTGCTTGATCAGCAGGGCCATACCCTTGTGCTGCGTCCGGATATGACTGCACCGATCGCAAGGGTGGCAGCATCCCGTCTATTAAAAGACGAGCTGCCGATCAGGCTTGCCTATTCTGCCAATGTATACCGCGCCCAGCAGCGGGAGGGTGGCAGGCCGGCTGAGTTTGAGCAGATCGGTGTTGAATGCATTGGCGACCATACGATCAGTGCGGATGGAGAAGGGATGGCGATGATGATCTCTGCTTTGAAAGAAGCTGGGCTTCAGAACTTCCAGCTTTCCGCCGGCCACATCGGTTTTGTCCGGGACTTCTTCCAGCAAATTTTAGGAACAGAAGAAAGAGTGGAAAACCTGACAAGATTTTTATATGAGAAGAATTATGTAGGATACAGGGAACATGTAAAGAGCCTGGCTCTTTCATCCATTGATAAACAAAGGCTTCTTGATTTTCTTAAATTAAGAGGCGGGGAAGAAGTCATTGAGATTGCTTATGGGCTTCTGGAAAACGGCACAGGAAAAAAAGCCTTATCCGAGCTCGAACAGCTTTGGGGCATTATGCAGGACTACGGCCAGGAAGGCACAGTTAAATTTGATTTAACACTCGTCAGCCATATGAGCTACTACACAGGAATTCTTTTTGAAGTATATGCAGGAAATGTTGGTTTCCCGATCGGAAATGGCGGCCGCTATGATCTGCTCCTCCAAAAGTTCGGAAAAGATACGGGAGCAACCGGCTTTGCCATCAGAATGGACCGCTTGCTCGAGGCGCTTGAAGACAGCAATGCAGCAGAACCTGTGTACTGCATTTTATACAGTCCGGAACGCCGCAAAGAGGCATTCGATTTTGCGAAAGAAGAACGTTCTGCCGGAAAGAAAGTGGTCCTGCAGGATATTAGCGGTGTCAAGGATATCGATGCCTGCACCAGCCAATACGAGGATATTACCTTTTTAGTCGGAAAAGCTGGAAAGGAGAGCATAAAATGAGTGATGTTTTAACGATTGCGATGCCAAAGGGGCGCATTTTTGAAGAAGCGGCTGAATTGCTCCGCCAGGCAGGCTTTCAATTGCCGCCGGAATTTGATGATTCTCGAAAATTGATTATAGATGTGCCGGAAGAGAATTTCCGCTTTATCCTCGCCAAGCCGATGGATGTGCCAACCTATGTAGAGCATGGGGTAGCAGACCTTGGGATTGCCGGGAAAGACGTAATGCTTGAAGAAGAGCGAGATGTTTACGAGCTTCTTGATTTGAAAATCAGTGCCTGCTATCTTGCGGTTGCAGGACTGCCAAATACAAGGCTGAATGATGTTGCTCCTAAAATTGCAACAAAGTATCCGCAGATTGCGGCAGCTTATTTCCGAGAGCAGGGGGAGCAGGTGGAGATCATTAAATTGAACGGCTCCATAGAGCTGGCGCCGATGATCGGGCTGGCAGACCGGATCGTCGATATCGTATCAACTGGCCGTACGCTAAAAGAGAATGGCCTCGTTGAATACGAAACCATTGTCGGCATCACTTCAAGATTGATTGTCAATCCTGTCAGCTACCGCATGAAGGATGAACGCATAAGTGAGCTGGTTGGACGTCTTACGGAAGTAATAGCAGGAGAAGAAATTCGTACTTAAAGTGAAACTTCCATAAGTGGTGTTCTTCCACTGATGGTTAGTTGAACCAATCGGGCCTTTATGGGCAGTTTATCCCTGCCTGATTCTAATTAGGTCTTGATTGGAAATATGAGGTAGGGATATTACTGCCCGTTAATCTGCGATAAAGGATGTAGAGGTCTATGAAAATTTTAAAAGTAAATGACCAGATTTCAATTAAACGGTCTGTTGATAACGGAACAGAAGAACAGCGGGCGATTGTAAAAGATATTATTGAAGCAGTCCGCCAATACGGAGATCGGGCATTAAAAGATTACACAAAAAAATTTGATGGCATCTCACTGGATGATTTCAAGGTATCGCAGGCTGAAGTAGAAGAAGCATTGAGTCAAGTGGATGGAAAAATCCTTGAAATCATTAAAAAAGCTGCTGAAAACATCCGGTCTTTCCATGAAAAGCAGCTGCGTCCTTCCTGGATGACAACGGAAGAAAACGGCACAGTGCTTGGCCAAAAGATCACACCGCTTGATTCAGTCGGCCTGTATGTCCCGGGCGGTACGGCTGCCTATCCATCATCAGTCCTTATGAATGTGATTCCGGCAAAAGTGGCGGGCGTCAAACGGATTGTCATCACCTCTCCTCCTGATAAAAAGACTGGAAAGCTGCCTCCTGCAGTCCTTGCTGCAGCCCAAATCGCAGGGGCAGAAGAAATCTATAAAGCGGGCGGTGCCCAGGCAATTGCCGCGCTGGCATATGGTACGGAAACAATTGCACCTGTTGATAAAATTACCGGTCCCGGAAATATCTTTGTGGCTCTTGCGAAGCGTGAAGTTTTTGGGGATGTTGATATTGATATGATCGCAGGTCCCAGTGAGATTGCCATTTTAGCAGATGATACGGCACACGCGGATGAAGTGGCTTCAGATCTTTTATCACAGGCCGAACACGATCCAATGGCAAGTGCAGTCCTTGTCACACCATCACCTGCTCTGGCAAAACAGGTCTCAAGCGAAGTGGACCGCCAGCTGGCTGAGCTGCCGAGGCGGGAAATCGCTGCTCCGTCCATCGAAAATTATGGTGCTATCTATGTGGCCGAAAACATGGATGAGGCCATCGAAACGGTGAATAGCCTCGCTCCTGAGCATCTGGAGATTTTAACAGAAAATCCGATGGAGCTTCTCGGACGGATTCGTCACGCGGGTGCGATCTTCCTCGGACGATTTAGCCCTGAACCGGTCGGCGACTATTTTGCCGGTCCAAACCACGTTCTGCCGACAAACGGGACGGCCCGTTTCTCAAGCCCGCTTAATGTGGAGGATTTTCAAAAGAAATCAAGCATTCTTTTATACAGTGAAAAAGCATTAAAGGATAACGGCGAAAAAATTGCAGCCTTTGCGCGTCTGGAAGGACTTGAAGCCCATGCCAGATCCATTGAAACAAGACTAAGAAAATAAGCTGGAGGAATAATCATGGCCAGAACTGCAGAAATTTCACGTAAAACCAATGAAACGAATATCACTCTTTCTTTAAATATAGACGGCGAAGGCAAAAGCGATCTGGAAACAGGTGTGCCTTTTATGACCCATATGCTGGACCTGTTCGCCAAGCACGGTCAATTCGACTTGAACATCGTCGCAAATGGCGATACGGATGTGGATGACCACCACACAACAGAGGACATTGGCATCTGCCTTGGCCAAGTACTTAAAGATGCTTTAGGAGATAAAAAAGGCATCAAGCGCTATGGAAATGCTTTTGTTCCGATGGACGAAGCGCTGGCTCAAGTTGCAGTTGACCTCAGCAACCGCCCTCACTTGGAGATGCGTGCTGAGTTCCCATGCCAAAAGGTTGGTACATTTGATACCGAGCTTGTTCATGAGTTTCTTTGGAAACTTGCACTTGAAGCGAGAATGAACCTGCACGTCATCGTTCACTATGGACAGAATACACACCACATTATCGAAGCCATTTTCAAAGCACTCGCTCGTGCGCTTGATGAGGCAACAACGATTGACCCAAGGATTAAGGGAGTTCCATCAACGAAAGGGATGTTGTAAATGATCGGCATCATCGATTACGGAATGGGGAATTTGTTCAGTGTCAGTAAAGCGCTTGAACGGTTGGAGGTTCCTTATTTCCTTTCTGAAAATAAAGACGAGCTTCTGGGAGCAGACGCCTTGATTCTGCCGGGTGTCGGCTCTTTCAAAGATGCCATGGCCATCTTAAATTCTACAGGCCTGGCAGATCTGGTAAAGGAGTTTGCTGATACAGGCAAGCCGCTTCTTGGCATTTGCCTTGGCATGCAGCTTTTATTTAAAGATAGCGAAGAGAATGGCATGACGGAAGGCCTGCAGCTTCTCCCTGGCCATGTGAGGCGTTTTCCCGGTACGACAGCAGAAGGCGAAACGTATAAAGTTCCGCATATGGGCTGGAACCGTCTTGAATTCTTACAGGGTTCGCCGATTTTAAAAGGCCTTGATGAAGATTATGTCTATTTCGTCCACTCCTACTTTGTAGATACAGATGATAGAGAAGTTGTTATCAGCAGAAGTATGTATGATGTAGAAGTGCCGGCAGTTGTCGGAAGGGGCAATGTGTTCGGCATGCAGTTCCACCCTGAAAAAAGCAGTTCGCTCGGCATGGCGCTATTACGCAATTTTACCGAGCTGGTTGAAGAAAGGATGTCTGTGAAATGAGTTTTACGATCTATCCGGCGATCGATATGAGAGGCGGCAAGTGCGTCCGGCTGCTGCAGGGGGATTACGATAAGGAAACGGTGTATGGCGACTCTCCGTTTGATATGGCCAAAAAGTTTGCTGATGAAGGAGCAGACTGGATTCATATGGTAGACCTTGACGGGGCAAAGGATGGGAAGCGGGTTAATGATCAATATGTCATCCAGGCTGCCCGGGAACTTGGCGCCTCCGTCCAAATCGGCGGGGGAATCCGTACGGAAGAAGACATCCTGCATTACCTGGATAATGGCGTAACACGCGTAATCATTGGAAGCATCGCCGTCTCCAATCCTGAGTTTGCTATTGAAATGATCCGTAAATACGGCAAAGCAATAGCGTTAGGGCTTGATGCAAAAAATGGCTATGTGGCTACCCATGGCTGGCTGGAAACATCTGAAATGAAGGCAGTTGACTTAGGCAGGCGATTTGCCAACGCAGGTGCGGAAACATTTATTTTTACAGATATCGCAACAGACGGAATGCTATCGGGGCCAAATATTGAAGCGGTTCGTCTGCTTGCAGGGGAAACCGGGAAAAGTGTCATTGCATCTGGCGGTGTCAGCCAGCTGGCTGATTTGGCGAAGCTGCGGGAGTATGCTTCTGAAGGTGTTACTGGCGCCATTGTCGGAAAGGCCATTTATGAAGGCCGTTTTACCGTAGCGGAAGCTCTGAAAGAGGTGAAGGAATCATGCTGACGAAACGCATCGTTCCCTGTCTGGATGTAAAAGACGGCCGTGTGGTAAAAGGGGTCCAATTCTTGCAGCTGCGTGATGCCGGAGATCCGGTTGAGCTTGCCCGCTTTTATGATGGGCAGGGAGCTGACGAGCTGGTCTTCCTCGATATCTCCGCTTCACATGAAGGACGGAAAACAATGGTTGAGGTTGTTAAGGCTGTTGCGTCTGAGCTGGCCATTCCATTTACAGTCGGCGGCGGGATTAACGCGCTGGAAGATATGAAACGAATTTTGCGGGCAGGGGCTGATAAGGTTTCTCTTAATACAGCTGCTGTAAACAATCCTGATTTAATTACAGAAGGGGCAAATTTCTTCGGATCCCAGTGCATTGTTGTTGCGATAGACGCTAAGTACGATGAAGAGCTCGGTTCCTGGCGCGTGTACACTCATGGCGGACGGACACCGACCGATCTTGAAGTTATCGCCTGGGCGCGTGAAGCTGCGGAGCGCGGAGCCGGAGAAATTTTACTGACAAGCATGGACTCTGACGGTGAGAAAAAGGGCTTCGATATCAAGCTGACAAAAGCAGTCAGTGAAGCGGTTTCGATTCCGGTAATCGCTTCTGGCGGGGCCGGAAATGCCGATCACTTTGCTGAGGCGTTTATCGACGGAAAAGCGGATGCTGCATTGGCTGCATCAATTTTTCACTATAAAGAAACATCTGTTGCAGAAGTGAAATCTTATATTAAGGAAAAAGGGGTGGTAGTCCGATGAATATTGAAAGTGTAAAGTTCGATGAAAAGGGACTGATCCCTGCAATTGTGCAAGATGCGAAAACAAAAGAGGTATTAACGTTAGCCTATATGAATCGCGAATCCCTTTTAAAATCGGCGGAAACAGGTGAATCCTGGTTTTTCAGCCGTTCCCGCAATGAACTGTGGCACAAAGGGGCAACAAGCGGAAACACACAGAAAATTGTTGAAATGAAGCTTGACTGTGACCAGGATGCCATTGTGGTTCTGGTTGAACCAGCAGGACCTGCCTGCCACAATGGAACAGTCAGCTGCTTTGAGGAAAGAGTATACGGGAAAGAGTCAGGCGGCTTATCTGGCTATGAAATCCTTTATACTCTTGAAAAAGTTATTGAAGAACGTGAAAAGACACGCCCTGAAGGAGCATACACGACGTATCTTTTTGAAAAAGGCGTGGATAAAATCCTGAAGAAGGTCGGCGAAGAATCCGCAGAAGTCATCATCGCGGCGAAAAACCGTGATAAGGACGAACTGAAATGGGAAGCAGCCGACCTGATTTATCATTTGATGGTGCTGCTGCGTGAGCAGGAGCTGCCTTTTAATGAAGTTTTGAAAGTACTCAATAAACGGCATGACTCGAAAAAAGAACCGGCCTCCGAATAGGGAGGGCGGTTTTTGTATTGCAGTGTCAGGAATCTAGTTATATCAAGGAGTGACTCATATATTTTAAAAGTGACGCATATTTACCGCGAAGTGGAGCAAAAAAATAAAAAGTGATTCATAAATCCAATTAGTTAATACATAATTCATAAAAGTGACGCATATATTATTTTTTCTTTCAGAATAAAGGTTTTATAGCCTTAAGAACCGAAATTACATAGAGGATAATAACAAAGGAGTGATAAATTGATTGTAAAAAAACGGAACGTACCCATAAGAATCTTAAAAAATCATGCATTACTTCGGCGGCTGCCAAACAATAACAAAGCCTATGTTGAAATTACAAATGATCTCGCAAGACGAATAGCCGGTTACAGAGGTGAACAGGCTGTTGATTTCCACTTAAGTAAACTTTCAGAAAAGGACTTTTATATTTTTCATGGACTTCGGCTGACGAACGGTAAATACTTTTTTCAAATCGATACACTCATTCTGACTTCAAGATATGCACTTATTCTTGAAATAAAAAATTATGCAGGTACTCTTTTTTTTGATCCAGTTTGTAATCAGCTCATTCAAACAAATTCTTCCGGAGAGGAGAAAGGTTATGCAAATCCAGTTGAGCAGGCAAATCAGCAGCTGCGTGAGTTAAAAAAATGGTTAAATCATAAAGATAGTAAACTCCCTATTGAATTCCTCGTTGTGATAAGCAAGCCAACTACAATTATAAAAACAAACCCCAATTCTGTTCATCTCCTCCAAAAAGTTAAACACGTCCAATACCTGACCAGCGAAATAGAGAAGTTAAGCCAAACCTATAATGAGCATATTGACTTAAAAGAATTAAAAAGAATTTCCCGCCAGCTAATGAAAGAGAATCATCCTGAAACATTTGATGCCCTAAATTTTTATAAGATTCCCTTTTCAGATATAAAAGCTGGTGTTATTTGCCCTTCTTGCCACACAACGTTTATGAAACGGCTCTTCGCAGCGTGGCATTGCCAAAAATGCAATTCAATAAGTAGAGAAGCTCACAGCCATGCACTAGTTGATCTGTTTCTATTAAATAATAATCAGCCAGTTTCAAACCAAGAGATCCGGCATTTCCTTGGTATAACATCCCGCACTGTAACTTTAAAACTTATCCAGTCCCTCAATCTCCCCCACACAGGCACCAACAAAGGCCGCCGCTACCACCCGCCGTTAAACTGCCAGAATTTTACCGATCTTAAACACCAGCACCGCTAAACCACCGCAACAACCCTTTAAAACATAACCGCAATAAGATTTCCAATAAAAAATTAAGAATGGGAATAGTATTGTCATTTCTTCCCTTCTCCACAGGCTTGTTCGTGTGATATACTACTTTAGTTACTAACATTTATGGAGGATTTCATGAGTAAAGACTCTAAAGCTAGACACCAAAAGGGAAAGTTACTGTCATTTATCCCGAATGGTGAGTACTATTTTTCCAAAGGGATTAAGGCGTACCACCGCAGGGATTTTCATAAAGCAAAGAAATATTTAATGAGGGCAATGCAGCTTGAGCCGGGTGAACCGATGATTATCTGCCAGCTTGCGATTGTTCATTCAGAAATAGGTGAGTATCAGGAGTCGAATCAGCTGCTTCATATGATATTGGAGGAGCTTGATGAGGATATGGTGGAATGCCATTATTTCCTTGCCAACAACTATGCTCATATGGGCCTTTTCAAAGATGCTTACACACATGCAAATACGTATCTGGATTTGGATCGGGACGGAGAGTTTACGGAAGATACAGAGGATCTGCTGGAACTTCTGACGCTTGAAGGGGAAGATTTGGATGATGAGCTCTACGAGCAGGATGACCTGATTACGAAGCAGGAACACGCACGGGAATTGCTGGAGTCCGGCCATTTTCCAAAAGCGGTTGAGATCCTGAACTCTGTTATTGATGAGTATCCGGAATATTGGTCCGCATACAACAATTTGGCCCTGGCGTATTTTTATCTTGGAGAAGTGCAAAAGGCATCAGATATTTTAGAGAAGGTCCTTGAAGAAAATCCGGGAAATCTCCACGCTTTGTGCAACAAGCTTGTCTTTGCTTTTTACGAGCGGAATTTCAGGCAGGTGCGCTTGTTAAAAGAGGCGCTGAAAAAAATTAAGCCGCTTTCAATAGAACATCAGTTCAAGCTTGGTGCCACATTTGCTCTGACCGGCGAGTATGAGGCTGCCTTTGCATGGCTTCGCAAGCTTCAAAAGAAAGGCTTTGAAGGGGACGGACCATTTTATTACTGGTTATCCTATTCCGCCTATTTTACAGGCCGGGAAGAGATGGCGAAATCGGCATGGAAGAAAGCCATCGAGATTAATCCGGAAAAAGAAGGCTTTGAGCCCTGGAACGATGAAAAAGTAACCAGCAGCGGCTTTGAAGACCATTATTCATCCATTTTAAAAAAGCTGGAAAGCGACTATATAGAAGAGCGGCTATTCGGCCTTTTCCTTACGTCCGTATCCAGCAGAAGAGATGAAATTTTGATCTCTGAAGCAATTGTACAGAACAATAAGTTTTCGGCTATAGAGAAGGAATATCTCTCTTTTGTGAAAACAGACCAGGAAGCGCCTGCCCAGGTTCAGGCCGCACATGAGACAGCAGAACTGTTCTATGAAAACTACCATCCGATTGGCACGGTGGAAGCCGGCCTATATTTAATGTGGTTTACCATTTTTGCTGAATTGACAAACAACAGCCAGAATATTAAAAACAAAAAGGCCTGGGCTGCAGCCATTGAGTATGTCTGGCATAAGCTTCGAAACGAAAAGGTTTCCCAATCAAAAATTGCAGGGAGATACGGGATTTCCGCTTCGACGATGGGCAAATATGTAAAATCGGTGAATGACCGCCTTCAGTGAGCAGATGTTTGGACGAAACACGCGCCAATTTTATAGGATAACAGTAAGAAGGTCATACTATAATATGCGTATTTATAGAGTGTTTTATTTAAAATACTGGATTTCTGATTACTGAAGGAGTGATTCGCTGTGACTGAAGAAAAAATTTATGATGTCATTATCGCTGGCGCAGGCCCTGCAGGAATGACTGCTGCTGTATATACATCTCGTGCAAATCTGTCTACTCTAATGATTGAACGCGGTGTTCCGGGCGGGCAAATGGCCAATACAGAAGAAGTTGAAAACTATCCTGGCTTTGACCATATTCTAGGCCCGGATTTATCCACTAAAATGTTTGATCATGCGAAGAAATTTGGCGCTGAATATGCTTATGGAGATATTAAAGAAATCATTGACGGCGAAGAATATAAAACAGTTGTTGCTGGATCGAAGCAATATAAAGCACGCTCAGTCATTATTTCAGCTGGTGCCGAATACAAAAAGCTTGGCATTCCTGGTGAGAAAGAGCTTGGCGGACGCGGGGTATCCTATTGTGCAGTCTGTGACGGAGCATTCTTTAAAGGCAAAGAGCTTGTTGTTGTCGGCGGCGGCGACTCTGCTGTTGAGGAAGGCGTATATTTGACCCGTTTCGCTTCTAAAGTGACAATCGTTCATAGACGGGACCAGCTTCGTGCGCAGGCGATTCTGCAGCAGCGTGCATTTGACAATGAAAAAATTGACTTTATCTGGAACACGACAGTGAAGGAAGTCAATGATAAGGACGGAAAAGTAGGCAGTGTAACGCTTGTGTCTGCTGAAACAGGTGAAGAAAGAGAATTCAAAGCAGATGGTGTCTTCATCTATATCGGCATGGTTCCTCTTTCCAAGCCATTTGAAAGCCTTGGCATCACGAACAGCAATGGCTATATTGAAACAAACGACCGAATGGAAACTAAGGTGGAAGGTATTTTTGCAGCCGGGGATATCCGCGAAAAATCTCTTCGCCAAATCGTTACTGCGACTGGTGATGGAAGCATCGCCGCACAAAGCGCCCAGCACTATGTGGAAGAATTGCAAGAACGCCTTAAAACGAAAAAATAATGTGAGCAGGCATATGGTCCTATGGGCTGTATGCCTTTTATTTTAGTAAAAATAGCCACTGGTTGAAAAGTTTTACAAAAAGTCATGTGGTTTTAATTCTCCTGTAACCTTGATGAAATAAATTTCGGGTAATATAGGAATAGAAATTGACCCCCTTTTAAAGATATAATCCTTTTTAAAGCACAGGCATATGCCTGTGCTCTTTTTTTCGTATAACTGTAACTTTTGAAGAATGTATTTTGGAAATCTGTATTCATTGTGGCTCTAAGACAAAAATAGTATAATGAAATGAATAAGAAAAGAACGTTAGCCAGCCTTTACTTTAAGCGATTTCATGGAAAGGCGGCAGCGGTATGATTTCGGAAATTAGAGGTGAAATGTGTTGCAGCGAGTCACGAACTGTGTGTTACTTAAAGACGATAAAGTATTGCTTTTACAAAAGCCAAGAAGAGGCTGGTGGGTGGCTCCGGGCGGAAAGATGGAGCCTGGTGAATCAGTGAGGGACTCGTGCATACGTGAGTTCAGGGAAGAAACAGGCATCTACCTGCGCAATCCGAATATTAAAGGCATTTTTACGTTCATCATGAAGGATGGCGATAAAGTCGTACAGGAGTGGATGATGTTTACTTTTCTGGCTACAGCTTCTGATGGGCTGAACCTGGATGAATCAGAGGAAGGCAAGCTTCGCTGGCATCCGTTTTCAGAGATTAAGAATCTGCCGATGGCTGCCGGAGATTCACATATTTTGGAGTATATGATTCATGGCCAGGGCATGATTTATGGAACGTTTACGTATACGCCAGATTTTGAACTGCTTAGTTACAGGCTGGATCCAAGCTGAATTTGACAGAAACAGGGGGAAATTATAAATGAGTACGGGTGCAGTTAATGATACTCAAATGGTGATTATTACGGGAATGTCAGGGGCAGGGAAAACAGTAGCCATCCAAAGCTTTGAAGATCTTGGCTTCTTCTGTGTAGATAATTTGCCGCCGACGCTGCTGCCGAAATTCCTTGAACTTATGAAGGAATCAGGGAATAAAATGAATAAGGTCGCATTGGTGATGGATTTGCGCGGCCGTGAGTTCTTTGACCACTTATTTAAAGCGCTGGATGAATTATCCGAAACATCCTGGGTCACCCCGCAAATTTTATATCTAGATGCAGATGATTCGACACTCGTCAGAAGATATAAAGAAACAAGACGATTCCATCCCCTTGCACCATCAGGATTGCCTCTTGAAGGCATAAAGCTTGAACGGGAGCTGCTTGAGGAATTAAAAGGCAGGGCCCAGCTTATTTATAACACATCGCAAATGAAGCCGAGGGAATTGCGCGAGAAAATTCTAACGGAGTTCTCATTGAATAAAAAAACAATATTTACGGTTAACGTCATGTCTTTTGGCTTTAAGCATGGAATTCCAATTGATGCCGACCTCGTATTCGATGTCCGATTCCTTCCGAATCCGCATTATATTGAACATATGAGGCCGAAGACAGGTTTGGATGAAGAAGTATCCAGCTATGTGCTGAAATGGACCGAAACTAGTAAATTTCTCGAAAAGGTTACGGATCTGCTGAGCTTTATGCTTCCGCATTATAAACGGGAAGGGAAAGCTCAATTGGTCGTTGCAATCGGCTGTACGGGAGGCCAGCATCGTTCGGTAGCGCTGACAGAATATATCGCTAACTTCTACAGCAAGGATTACCATACGGCAATCACTCACCGTGACATCGAGAGGAGAAAGGAAAACATCAAATGAACCGACAGCCAAGAATCGTCATCATCGGAGGAGGAACAGGGCTTCCTGTCCTTTTAAGGGGATTGAAACAATACCCTGTTGATATAACTGCCATTGTGACAGTTGCCGATGATGGCGGCAGTTCCGGAAGATTGAGAAATGATCTTCATATTCCGCCGCCCGGTGACATCCGCAATGTGCTGGCAGCTCTTTCAGACGTGGAGCCGCTCATTGAGGAGATGTTCCAGCACCGCTTTGCGACATCCAATGAGTTATCCGGGCATTCGCTTGGCAATTTAATTCTCGCGGCAATGACCTCGATTACCGGAAACTTTGTTCATGCGATTCAGGAAATGAGCAAGGTGTTAAACGTAAGGGGCAAGGTGTTGCCGGCTGCTAACCAGAGCGTAGTCCTTCATGCTGAAATGGAAGACGGGACCATAGTATCGGGAGAATCAAAAATACCCTATTCCGGTAAAAAAATAAAGCGGGTATTTTTAACCCCAAAAAATATTAAAGCCCTGCCTGAATCACTGCAGGCTATCAGACAGGCTGATATGATTATCATCGGGCCTGGCAGTTTATATACCAGTATTCTTCCAAACCTGCTTGTCCCCAGGCTGGGACGTGAAGTCTGCCATTCGAAAGCGAAAAAGGTATATATATGCAATTTAATGACACAGGCGGGAGAGACGCTCGATTATACAGCAAGCGATCATGTAAAAGCACTGTATGATCACATGGGAAGTGCTTTTATCAATACCATTCTGGTAAACAATGAAGAAATCCCTCCCCATATTCAGGAGCGGTACAGCGAAGAAATGGCAAAGCCTGTTGTGTATGATACAGGTGCTCTTACCGAACTGGGCCTTGAAATCATGCACGGTGAAATTGTCAGCCACGAAGGCGGCATCATTCGCCATGATACAAAAGAAGTTGCCCAGATGCTTTATAATTTGCTTTTACATGAAACCAATAGGCGTTTTAACGCGTAATATATAGGTGTGAAAGGGCTTTTGCCGGTAAAAAATAAACTGTGCATACGTTTGCTCAGTGAAGAATATCTTTTTATATGCCACTGGCTTAGCGCTTTTGCGGATAGGGGGTGAAGGGATGTCTTTCGCTTCGGAAACGAAAAAGGAATTGACGAACCTGGAAATAAAAGACTGCTGCGGCAAAGCGGAATTGTCCGCCCTGATCAGGATGAATGGTTCACTTTCTTTTTCCAGCCGGAAACTGATTGTGGATATTCAGACGGAAAATGCAGCAATCGCAAGAAGGATTTACACACTGATTAAAAGGAATTACAACGTTCAGGTTGAGCTTCTGGTCCGGAAAAAAATGCGGCTGAAAAAGAACAATGTTTATATTGTCAGGCTAACGGAACAGGCCAGCATGATTCTTGATGATCTGGAAATTTTAAGCGAGGGATTCGTATTTACACACGATATCTCCAATGAGCTTATAAAAAAGAAATGCTGTAAGCGTTCTTATCTGCGCGGTGCATTCCTTGCCGGGGGATCTGTTAATAATCCGGAGACCTCCTCCTATCATCTTGAGATCTCTTCGCTTTACAAGGAGCATAATGACTCCCTTTGTGAACTGATGAATTCGTTCGGGCTGAACAGCAAAACGCTTGAACGTAAAAAAGGCTATATCACTTATTTAAAGGAAGCCGAAAAAATAACGGAGTTCCTAAATATTATTGGCGCACACGCTGCTCTGCTCCGATTTGAAGATATCCGGATTGTCCGAGATATGCGAAATTCGGTCAATCGACTCGTAAATTGTGAAACAGCGAACTTAAACAAAACTATCGGAGCGGCCTTGCGTCAGGTGGAAAATATCCGGTTCATCGATCAAACTGTCGGACTTCAGGTTCTGCCTGACAAACTGAGGGAAATTGCCGAATTGCGTGTAGCTTACCAGGATGTCACTTTAAAAGAACTTGGGGAAATGGTTTCAGGAGGAAATATCAGTAAATCGGGTATTAATCACAGATTAAGAAAAATAGATGAAATTGCTGAGAAACTTCGGTCAGGCGACACTATAGATGCTCACTGACAGAGGGATCAGCAGGGAGGAGATGTACAATGGCGGAAAAACAGGTTGAAGTTAAGCTGAAAACAGGATTACAGGCACGTCCGGCGGCATTGTTCGTACAGGAGGCCAATCGGTTCTCATCCGATATTTTTCTGGAGAAGGACGGAAAGAAGGTAAATGCGAAAAGCATAATGGGTCTGATGAGTCTGGCTGTAAGCTCAGGATCAGTCATTACCCTCAAGGCCGAAGGGAACGATGAAAACGAAGCTCTTGAGGCACTTGCGAACTATATTCAAAAGGAAAACTAAAACAACTCGCATCGGGAAGATGCGAGTTGTTTTTTTATGCTTATTATTTATCTTTCTTCTCATCCAAAGAGTTTCTAGTAATGATTTGGTCAACCAAACCGTATTCAAGAGCTCTTTCAGCTGTCATAAAATTATCGCGGTCAGTGTCTCTCGCAATGACTTCAAGAGGCTGTCCAGTGCGCTCTGAAAGAATTGTGTTTAATTTTTCGCGAAGGAAAAGAATGCGCTTTGCAGCGATTTCGATTTCAGTCGCCTGTCCCTGAGCTCCGCCCAGCGGCTGATGAATCATGACTTCACTGTTTGGAAGGGCAAAACGCTTGCCTTTCTCACCAGCAGCAAGAAGGAACGCACCCATGGATGCTGCCATACCAATACAAATGGTTTGTACCTTCGGCTTGATGAATTGCATCGTATCATAAATAGCCATACCTGCCGTAATGCTTCCGCCCGGGCTATTAATGTAAATGGAAATGTCTTTTTCAGGATTTTCTGCTTCAAGGAATAAAAGCTGGGCAACAATTGAATTTGCCACATTATCATCGATTGCGCTTCCCAGCATAATGATGCGGTCTTTTAAAAGGCGGGAGTAAATATCATAAGCGCGCTCCCCGCGGTTTGTTTGTTCAATAACTGTAGGGATTAAGTTCATTTTCCAATTCCTCCTTCAAGATAAGGTCAACATACAAGATGAACAAGCATGTTCTTCCAAGTAAAGAAAATTTTTTAACTCCTATGTATTATTATGATACACTGATGGTCAATTAAGGTCAAACGAATCGCATGGAAATCGTGTTTGATTCGTTCGACACTTTTTTCTGTGCTGTACTATCTCATTCCATGATACCCATTGTTCTAACTTTTAAAACTAAAAGGAGGCTTGCAAAGTGAATAAACATATCATATAATTAGTTATCGTAGCGGCTGAGCGCTTGGTCAGCCACCTAATAAAATATTTGCCCTCGTGGTGCAACGGATAGCACGTGAGATTCCGGTTCTTAAGATGTGGGTTCGATTCCTGCCGAGGGCGCTGCCAAAACTCCTTGTCTGATATGGACAGGGAGTTTTTACTTTTTATGCTATCCGCAAATAAATTTCCTCTATCCGCACATAAATCAAAAAAACTTCCTGAATTTAAACCTGAATTTCAAAAAAATCCTTAAAATCCGCAGTTTTCACCATAAAAAATGAATATTCTTCCCTCTGCCATGCATATTGTGAAGTATTCAGAAAGATGGAGAAGTGCCGGTGCGAATGGCATTTGCCAACATATTTCCATACAACATTTACGGGGAATATTGTAAAATGGGGACAGGGGGAATGTATGATGAATTTGAAAGCTGGGTTATGGCAGCAGCAGACAATGAAATTAACAATGACACAGGAGCTGACGCAGGCGATTGCCCTTCTGCAATACAGCACACAGGAGCTCTCTGAATTCCTGGAAAGCAAAGCGCTTGAAAATCCCCTTTTAAAAGTTGAGTCCGGACATGTCCAGACGATGGATCCCCGTTATGACCGTGTCAAACTGACTAGAACAAAAGTGGAAAAGGATAAAATAAACTGGATTGAGCAGATTGGCTGCGGTAAGACGATGATGCTGGATGAATATTTGAGATCGCAGCTTCATTTGAAATTAAACAAGGACGAACAAAGAGTGATTGAGCACCTTATTGAGAGCCTTGATGAAAACGGTTACTTTCGGGCGGATCTGCAGACAGTTGCCAAGACTCTCCAGATGCCATTTGAATATGTGGAACAAATGCTTGAAGAGCTGCAGGAACTCGAACCTGCTGGCATTGGTGCTAGGAATCTTCAGGAGTGCCTGTCCCTGCAGATTAAGAGATTGCCAGTGAGAAATGAACTGGCTGAAATCATTATAGATGATTACTTTACCTTTTTTGCGGAAAAGAAATGGAAGGAGATTGCCAAACAGCTCAGTGTGGAGCTCAAAGAGATTCAAGAGGTATTCGACTTTGTTCAGACCTTGAATCCAAGACCGGGTTCATCCTTTCAAAGCGAGAAATCCGCATATATAACACCGGACGTGATTATTAAGTGGGATGGAAGCTCTTTTTCTGTCAGTGTTTTTGATGAAGTGCTTCCTAAAATCAGTTTTAATGAAGGCTATTATAAAAAGTTTTCGGCAACTGGTGACCGTAATGTCAGCCGCTTTTTACAGGAAAAGCAGCAGGATTACCAATGGATCATGAGGAGCATCCAGCAGAGAAAAGAGACTCTTGCGAATGTGACACTTAAAATCGTTGAAAAACAGCAGGACTTTTTTATAAAAGGACCTTCTCATCTGAAGCCGATGACCATGAAGGAAATATCAGATGAACTCGAAATACATGAATCAACTGTCAGTCGTGCTGTCCGGGAAAAATATGCACAAACGCCATATGGGACGTATGAGCTGAGATCGTTCTTCTCAAGCACAATCAAAACAACCTCCGATGAAAATACGTCTTCACAGCAGGTAAAGACGATTATTGGTAAAATGATTGAAGGGGAAAATAAGCAAAAGCCTTTATCCGATCAAGAGCTTGTGAAGCTGCTGAAGGAACAAGAGGGGATGGTTGTCAGCAGAAGGACGATCGCAAAATATCGGGATCAGCTGGGCATCCCATCATCATCGAAACGGAAAAGGTATGACTGACAAAGGAGATTTGCTGATTGAAACAGCCAGAGCTAGTGTTTTATACACGCAGCAGATGCCCGCTGTGTGATAAAGCTAAGGAAGTAATAGTGGAATTAAAGAAAGAATATGATTTTACCTTAATTGAAAAAGACATTGATGTGAGCGATGAACTGACCGAGAAGTATGGGCTCATGATCCCGGTGGTTGAAATTGATGGGAACGAAGTTCAGTTCGGGCATATTGACGCCATTACATTAAGTGAAGCGCTTACAGAAAAAAACTGAGTTTTATCAGTTGATTTCAATACTCACTCTTGCTATTATGAAGGAGAAGCAAGGGTGATTTTTTTTGTGGTAAGTGGGACATAATATGTCTATGCGGGACAAAAAATGACCACATATGATGAAGGAGCTTTCCGGATGTACTCACTAATTGATATTCAAAAAAGATTATTGCCTGATATGCTTGCGGTTATGCAGAAGCGCTATGGGATTCTTCATTACATAGGGCTGATGGAGCCGGTTGGAAGAAGGAGCCTTGCGGTTAGTTTAGGCCTGACGGAAAGAGTGCTGAGAGGTGAGGTTGAGTTTTTAAAAGACCAGAACCTGATCCGCATCTCGAGTACGGGAATGAGTCTTACTTCCGATGGGAGGGAATTGCTTGAAGCTCTTGAAGGAATAATGAGGGATATTTCGGGTATAGCCTTAATGGAGCAGGAGTTATCCCGAAAACTTGGCATTCGCCAGGCGATCATTGTTTCCGGAAACAGCGATGAATCTCCATGGGTGAAGCAGGAACTTGGCAGGGCCACAGCGCTGTGTATGAAATCAAGGCTCAAAGGAAAAAATATCATCGCAGTTACCGGCGGATCCACAATGGCAGCCGTAGCAGAGATGCTTACTCCAGATCTTGCTGAACGGGATTGGCTGTTTGTGCCGGCACGGGGCGGAATTGGCGAAGATGTTAAAAACCAGGCTAACACCATTTGTGCAAAAATGGCTGATCATACAGATTCCAGGCACCGCGTCCTTTATGTACCTGACCAGGTAAGCAGGGAGATGTATGAAAGCATCATCAAAGAACCCAATATTAAAGAAGTAATCACCCAGATCAAATCTGCAAGCATGGTTTTACACGGGATTGGGGACGCTATAACAATGGCTGAACGCCGCAAAACCAGTAAAGAAGATTTTGTTAAAATCAAGCATGCCAAAGCAGTAGGAGAATCATTCGGCTATTACTTCAATGAAGGCGGCGAGGTTGTACATAAGGTTCAGACCATCGGCCTTCAGCTGGATGACCTATCCCATATTGAACACGTCGTTGCAGTGGCAGGCGGTTCCTCAAAGGCGAAAGCCATCGCGGCATACATGAATCGGGCACCATCCTCTACCATCTTGGTAACTGATGAAGGTGCAGCACAACAGTTGTTAAAAGGGTAATCCCTTTTCAAATATAAAATCTACCTTTCTAAGGAGGAAATATTCATGGCAGTTAAAGTTGGTATTAACGGATTTGGAAGAATCGGGCGTGTTGTTTTCCGTGCAGCTCTTAAAAACCCTAACGTAGAGGTTGTAGCAGTAAATGACCTGACAGATGCAAACATGCTTGCACACCTTTTAAAATATGATTCCGTACACGGAACATTAAATGAAGAAGTAACAGTTGACGGCGATTACCTTGTTGTTGGCGGCCATAAAGTAAAAGTTCTTGCTGAGCGCGATCCTGCTCAATTAGGATGGGGAGATCTTGGCGTAGAAGTAGTAGTAGAATCTACTGGCCGTTTCACAAAGCGTGCTGACGCAGCGAAACACCTTGAAGCTGGCGCGAAGAAAGTAATCATCTCTGCTCCTGCAACTGACGAAGATATCACAGTGGTAATGGGTGTTAACCATGATAAATATGACCCTGCAAACCACCATGTTATCTCAAATGCATCTTGTACAACAAACTGCTTGGCTCCATTTGCAAAAGTATTAAACGACAGCTTCGGAATCAAGCGCGGTATGATGACAACTGTTCACTCATACACAAATGACCAGCAAATCCTTGACTTGCCTCACAAAGACTATCGCCGTGCCCGTGCAGCAGCAGAAAATATCATCCCAACAACTACTGGAGCTGCAAAAGCAGTATCTCTAGTATTGCCTGAACTAAAAGGCAAATTGAACGGTGGAGCTATGCGTGTTCCAACTCCAAACGTTTCTCTAGTTGACCTTGTTGCTGAGCTTGACAAAGATGTAACAGCTGAAGAAGTAAACAGCGCTCTTAGAGCAGCTGCTGAAGGCGAACTAAAAGGCATCCTTGCATACAGCGAAGAGCCATTAGTATCTGGCGACTACAACGGAAATCCTGCATCTTCTACAATCGATGCACTTTCTACAATGGTTATGGAAGGCAGCATGGTAAAAGTCATCTCTTGGTATGACAACGAATCTGGTTATTCTAACCGTGTAGTGGACCTTGTTGATTACATCGCTCAAAAAGGCCTTTAATAGATAAATCTCTTCAAGAAAAATTTTCGTTTTGCGAAGCATTCTCAAGGTGAATTTTTTCTCTAAAAAAATACCTCATCTTGTTGGATATTAAAATCGCTAACGTCTATAATGGATAAGGGTAAAAGGGGAGCAGGGAAACAATCCCTCTCCCTTTTGTTTTAAAGCAAAAAGTAAAAATAATTAACTGGGATCATGTTTAGCTCCGGAACCTGGAGGCTCAAGCTTATTAGCCGCCGGGCAAGGCGCTTCCGTTTTTCCTGGTAAGGAGGTCCTTTTGCTGTGAACAAAAAAAGCGTAAAAGATGTGGAGTTAAAAGGGAAACGAGTTTTTTGCCGCGTTGATTTCAACGTACCTATGAAGGATGGACAGGTTACAGATGAAACTCGTATCCGCGCAGCTCTTCCAACGATTGAATATTTGACTAACCAGGGTGCTAAAGTGATCTTAGCGAGCCATTTGGGCCGTCCGAAGGGTTCAGTTGTTGAAGAATTGCGTTTAACACCAGTAGCAAAGCGTTTGTCCGAGCTTCTTGGCAAAGAAGTGAAGAAGGCAGATGAAGCATATGGAGATTCTGTAAAAGCAATGGTTGACACGTTAGGTGAAGGAGAT
>NZ_CAXQGS010000144.1:0-4504 GCF_964223445.1 Cytobacillus sp. | reverse complement strand
ATGAAAATCGCATCTGCAATACTCGATAAATCGCCTCGGATGAGGGTAATGTCGGCTGCTTCCATTGCCACATCGGTACCTGTACCAATCGCCATACCGATATCAGCTGTCGCAAGTGCAGGAGCATCGTTAATTCCATCCCCAACCATGGCCACCTTTTTGCCAGTTTGCTGGAGCTTTTTTACTTCTTCAGCCTTGCCTTCTGGTAACACCTCCGCAATGACCCTCTTAATTCCAACTTGGTCCGCAATAGCTTTTGCTGTCTGGATATTATCCCCTGTGATCATTACTACTTCTAAGCCCATTTTGTGTAATCGTGCAATGGCTTCTTTAGATGTATCCTTAACGGTATCAGCAACGGCAACTATACCTGCATAGCTGCCATCAATTGCTACTAACATAGCTGTCTTCCCTTGCTTCTCCAAGCTTTCCATTTTGGACAATACTTCTTGAACATTGACACTATATTTAGCCATGAGTCTTCGTGTCCCGATTAATAACTGCTTACCATTCACCGTAGACTGGATACCGAAACCAGGGATAGCTTCAAATACCTCCGATGACCCAAGATTAATTCCTTTTTCTTCGATACCTTCCACAATGGCTTCTGCAAGTGGATGTTCAGAGTTTCTTTCCGCCGTACCAATCAGCGTAAGAAATTCATTTTCATCGATGCTTTCTGCTAAAATGACATCCGTTAAAGACGGCTTACCGTTTGTAACTGTTCCTGTTTTATCTAGGATAATCGTATCTAAACGATGTGTTGTTTCAAGGTGTTCCCCACCTTTAAATAAAATCCCAAATTCAGCTGCACGGCCCGAACCGGCCATAATCGAAGTTGGTGTTGCAAGACCAAGGGCACATGGGCAGGCAATAACCAGAACAGCAATGAATTTTTCAAGAGCATCTGCAAAATCTCCGGGATCTATATAGAAAAACCACACAAGGAAAGCAATAATCGCTATACCAACTACAATCGGTACAAAAATACCTGAAATTACGTCTGCCAAACGCTGGATTGGTGCTTTAGAGCCTTGGGCTTCTTCAACTACCTTAATGATTTGAGCTAAAACTGTATCTTTTCCAACCTTTGTTGCTTTAATTTTCAAGAATCCATTTTTATTAATTGTTGAACCAATAACGCTATCTCTAATTGTTTTATCAATTGGAATACTTTCACCCGTTAACATCGATTCATCAAGGGCTGATCTTCCTTCCACAATCTCACCATCTACCGGTACCCTTTCACCAGGTTTCACATAAACAATATCCCCTTCTAAAACTTCTTCGATGGGGATAATCATTTCTTGGCCATCACGAACGACTGTTGCATTTTTCGCCTGCAGTCCCATTAACTTCTTAATCGCCTCAGATGAGTGGCCTTTCGCCTTCGCTTCAAACAGTTTACCTAATATAATTAAGGTAATAAGAACAGCACTCGTTTCATAATAGAGCTCAACCATGTGGCCATCGGAGCCTATCGATGCAAAGCTTAGATACAAACTATAGAAATATGCAGCTGATGTACCAAGAGCAACTAGCACATCCATATTTGCACTCTTGTTTCTTAACGCCTTATAGGCCCCAACATAAAACTGTTTACCAACCACAAATTGAACTGGTGTCGCCAGGGCTAGCTGTACCCAAGGGTTCATAAACATGTCGGGCAGCCAAATGAATGACGTAAATTCAAAGTGACTAACCATTGCCCACAATAGCGGGAATGATAAAATGGCAGAGAAAAGAAACTTTCCTTGCTGCTTTTCTATCTCTTTTTGTCGATGGTCAACCTGTTCCTCTGTATTTTCTTTCTTTTGTTCAAGGTTATAGCCTAGCTTTTTAATTGCCTCTTTCATTTCAGGGATAGAAACTTGCTCAGGATTATATTCAACCAGAACAGTTTCTATTGCATAGTTAACCCCTGCTTTTTCAACTCCATCCAGCTTATTTAAGCGTTTTTCAATTTTATTGGCACAGGCTGCACAGGTCATTCCTGTAATATCAAACTCCACTTTCTCGCTTACAACGTTATACCCTAAAGATTCGACTTTCTCCTTAAATTTTGCTGTGCCAGTTTTATCTGGATCATATTTGATGTTTGTTTTCTCAAGGGCAAAGTTCACGTTGGCGTCTTCGACTCCATCGATTTTCTTCAATCCTTTTTCAATTCTTGTTGCACAAGCAGCACATGTCATTCCAGCGATTTGAAGGGTTGCTTCCTTCTGGGTCATATTTTTCACTCCTATCGTCCCCATACTCCAGTGGGGTATGTTTTTTTCCGAAAACAGATCGCGCTGAAAAGGGCACGATCTGTTTTCACTTTTATTTAACAACTACATAAACTTAGGCTGGTTGTTCGATATCATATCCTTGTTCTTCAATAACATCTGTAATTTCCTTCAAGCTTACTGTATTTGAATCAAATGACACATCCACCTTACCTTCTGAAAGATGAACCTTGACAGACTCAACACCCTTTAACTTCCCTACATTACCTTCAATTGAATTGACACAGTGCCCACAAGACATTCCTTGTACGTTAAGTGTTACTTGTTCCATAAAAAATTCCTCCTTAATTATTGATCCTTATACTATACCACCGCTGGGTATAAAATAAACAAAAAATTTTATTTAGTAATTTTAGAAATGGTCGTTAAAAACTCCTTCACAATGTCTGGATCTTCTTCCTTCAACCTTGTAATTACACACGTGTTTATATGACTCTCTAACAAAACTCGGGAAACGGAATTTAATGCAGCCTGAGCAGCTGTGATTTTATGCAATATATCATTACAGTAAGTTTGCTTAATCATCATATTTTTTATTCTTCTAATTTGGCCTGCTATTCTGTTCATCCTTTTAATAAGCTTTTCCTGTAAATCATTTGCAACAGGTTTCCTTAGAAAGCACCGGCAGATCAGCCAATTATTCCACCCCTTTCGTTTTTGCTTTTGTCATTAATTTTTATCACGCTTCAAATTTACCATACCCCTGTTAGGTATGTCAATAGATAAAAGTTATGCCAGCAATCGAGTGCTGGCTTTTGTTATTGTGACTTAGAAAATCGTTTAAATACATCCATTAATTCCTGAATCGCTTCTTCCCCATTACCATCTTTTATAGCATCTGAAACACAATGTCTTGTGTGATTTTCTAGCAGATGAAGCCCAACATTATTCATGGCTGAATTAATTGCAGATATTTGAGTTAGAATATCCACACAATACCGGTCATTTTCAATCATATTTTGAATGCCGCGTACTTGCCCTTCAATCCTTTTTAATCGAGTGACTAACTTATCCTTTTCTTTTGTTGACCTATGGGTCAACTTTTCTTCTTCAAAATTATGCATAAACTCTCACTCTCTTTCTTATAATGCATAGTATACTCAACTAGGGTATCATATAGTGTACCATATTATTTTAAGGTCTATTTAAGACAAATTTTTAATTTAATCCCTTTTAGAATTTCCATCTATAAAGGACAGTATTGATTTACTATTTTTAAAAGACGTTCTGAGTTTTCAGATGGTACAATTTCCCCCAGCCTTGCCGCTGCAATTATTGGTGCCCATCGTAATACTTCATCTCTCACCAAACCACTTTTCTTACAATAAAGCTGTAAATACATCTCAGCAAATTCATGGGAAAAATGGGAATATAAAAGATATGTACGGTAAACGTCAGCGCGAATATCCCCTGCACTGGAATCCACCCAATCAATTATTGCCACGCTCTTATCTGTCATAATCAAATTAAACAAATGATAGTCTCCATGACAGAGCCTGGGCTTAAATGTCATCCTGTTTAAACTTTGTATTAAAGCTGACTTATGCTTATTAGTCAAACAGTTAGCTGATTCTATCTGACGAGTTAATTTTTCAGTCATGTTTTCTATTGAATGAGCCTCAAACATATGAATTTTTTGTTGAATTGCAACAGAAATATTCAAGTAATATTCAGCTTGCTCCATGTTTTCGGAAAGAATATCGCCAATTGTTCTACCCTTGATAGATTCCATTATTATAGCTTGTTTTCCATCTATTTTCGTAGCATCTATTATTTTGGGTACAGAAAGTCCACAGGAATAAGCATATTTTTGCTTTTCGCATTCAATAAGAGATTCCGTTTCGGACAAGCAGTCATTAAATACTTTGTAAATCCTGTTTTTATAGTGATAGATTTTTGCTGTATTTCCTATTGCTATCGGAGTACCTAAATTCATTAGTTTCTCTCCTTAACGTTCCTAACTGCAACAACTGTATATTATATTCGCCTTCCTGCCTTTAGAATCCTTGTTCAACTCCCTCAGTTTAATACGGTTTACTCACGAATGCTCGCTTATTCGCAGGATTTCATCCCCCATGGATATATATTTCTAAATTGAAAAGAGTAGATTCTGGACAAATGGCTACGTGAAGACATAGTTAAATAGAGGAGTAGGATTATACTCCAAATTCTACCATATGATGTACTTCTCCACGCCAGCCCTTGGAGGCTTTCCC
>NZ_CAXQGS010000143.1:0-9268 GCF_964223445.1 Cytobacillus sp. | reverse complement strand
CTTTTAAACGGACCTCAACATCATCAAGTGTTGCATCGTGAAGCTGTGTGGCAGCGTTAGTTAAGTGTCCGCCGCCTTCAAGGTTTTCCATGATCACCTGGACATTGATATCCCCGAGGGAACGTGCGCTGACCCCTATCATGTTTTCAGAGCGGTTTGAAATGACAAATGAAGCAACCACACCATCCATTGTCAGCAGGGTATCCGCTGTCTGGGCAATCAGCACCTGGTCAAATATTTGATCTGGCTGTCCCTTTGCAATCGCAATACCTTCTCTGTAGAATTGAACGGTTTCAATCAGCTTAGCCCGCTTGATGTAGGTATCTACATCCTCTTTTAAGAACTTTTGGACGAGCACGGTATCTGCACCCTGTCCGCGCAGATAGGAAGCCGCATCAAACGTCCTGGACCCTGTCCGCAGTGAAAAACTCTTCGTATCAACAATAATCCCGGCAAGCAGGGCTGTTGCTTCCAGCATTTCGATTCGGCCGTTTTTCGGCTGATACTCCAGAAGCTCTGTTACCAGTTCTGCTGTGGAAGAGGCGTATGGCTCCATATAAACCAGAAGAGGATTATGGATGAATTCTTCAGCGCGGCGGTGATGGTCGATGACGACAACATGTTCAATTTTATGAAGCAGCTTTTCCTCAATCACCATGGATGGCTTGTGGGTGTCAACGACCACAAGCAGGGTATCGTCTGTTGCAATTTCCATCGCCTGTTCAGGAGTGATGAATTTAGAAAAGAGCTCTTCGTTCCTTTCAATTTCCTTCATCATTCTTCTGACGCCTGTATCGAGTTCATTGAAATTCACAACTACATAGCCTTCACGCTGATTCAGGCGCGCCACTTTCTGAATGCCGATGGCCGCTCCAATCGCATCCATATCCGGGCTTTTATGGCCCATGATAATCACTTTATCGCTTTCGGATATCAATTCCTTCAGTGCATGGGAAATTACTCGTGCACGGACCCGTGTTCTTTTTTCAACAGGATTGGTTTTTCCCCCGAAGAATTTAACCTTTCCGTTCGTCTGTTTGATGGCCACCTGGTCTCCGCCGCGGCCTAATGCCAGGTCTAAGCTGGACTGAGCCAGTGAACCGAGCTCAGGGAGGGAAGAAACCCCTGTTCCGACGCCCACGCTTAACGTTAATGGAACGTTTTGCTTTGAGGTGGTTTCCCGGACATCATCGAGAATCGTGAACTTGCCTTTTTCCAGAAGCTGCAGTATATGTTCATTAAATACAGCGATAAACCGCTCAGAGGATACCCGCTTCAAGAATACCCCATTGTCCTGTGCCCATTTATTCAATATCTGGGTCACCAGGCTATTGAGGCTGCTTTTTGTCTGGTCATCCATCCCCTGAGTCAGTTCATCATAATTATCAAGGAAAATAATAGCGATAACCGTCCGTTCTTCCTGATACATTTTTTCAATTTCTGTCTGTTCCGTGACATCAAAAAAGTATAATAGGCGCTCTTCCGGTTTATGAATCACCCGGAATTTGCGGTCGTGAAGGGTAATGATTTCGGTTTCCACTTCCTGTTTGATCAGTGGAACAAGCGAATCCGCGACATCATAAAGCGATCTTCCGACTAGCGTATCTTCATCGAAGCAGGATGCTAAAAAGGGATTGGTCCATTCAATGTAATAATCATCATTAATGAGCATGATCCCGATCGGCATTTCCATCAGAGCTTCTTCGCCAACCTTTTTCACCCTGTAGGAAAGGGTCGAGATATATTCTTCCGTCTCCTTTCGATGCTTCTGAATCAGCTGAAAAAGATAGTAGAAAGGAAGGACGGCCAGAAGCAGCCCAATAAGAGCAAATAGCCAATTGTAGTACGCCAATATACCAAGAAGCACCACTGTTATGCCCATCAATCCAAAAATCGGATAGCGTATGGACCGCTTTTCTAAATACGAAGGCATGTTTTCAGCTCCTAAACAGTAGTGTTGTTTATCACTTTTTTCCTAATCTTTGCCTTAAATCGAATCCTAAGTCAATTATACCTAATATCCTCACAATATAAAGGAGAAATGGCATAAGAAATGTAAATACGGCTGCAAGGACCGGCACAGCTTTCGGCCACCCCTTTAAATGACTGAAAAAGAAAATCAGGGACAGGCCTTGAATGACCATGAAAATCTGCAGAATGAAAGCAATATTTACAAGCGCCATAAACCAGTAGCTGCCTTCTGACGGATTAAAAAGAAAAGAAGCTATAATGGTAATGAGATAGTACCATAATATGCTTTTCGGCAGGCTCATTTCCCTGAATGGCTTCCAGCCTTCAACTTTAATACCGAATCTTTTGACAATCGGAAAGGAGACAAGCTGGATGACAAAAACGGAAATGACCGATGTCATGACGAATAAACTTGGCGTCAGCGTCTCAATCATTTTCAGGCCTTCAGTAAATTGCTCGACTGCTTTATCCGCATTCTGGCCAAAGCCTTCAAGCACTCCTTCTGAAATTTGGATGGACTCCTCCATCATATTGATGCCTTCTTGAATAATATTCACATTAAAAAGAGCAACTGCCGCCGCATACAGGATCAGCAGCGCTGCAAGGAATACCAGGGTGCCCGCAATAAAGGAAGACAGCCGTCCTTTGTTTTCACTTATAAAAATGCCGATTACTGTCCCGGTCAGTCCAAATGTCAGCACAAGCGGCAGCGCCATAAACGAACCGATAATCAGAGAAAGCAGGATGCCTCCCGTCAGAAATACGATCGCATACACCCGGTTATTTTTTGCCGCAAACATAATAAACGGAAGAGCCAGGAAGAAAACCGAAACGGTACCGAGAAACGGCACATAGAGCGAAATCAGAAGAAGCACGGCAAAAACAGCCAGAAGCACTGAACCCTCTGTTAATTTATGTACATTATTCATTGATACACCCCTCAAACTGTGTATCCAAAAAGGGGGAAAGCATTTTCCCTGCTTTTTGAACCAATCCAAATAAGACAACTCATAAGGTCTATTGTAGCTAGTATTAAATGCAGGTTCAACCTTCGCGATTTTGGAAGAGGGAATGCCGGCTTTTTCATCAGGTTTGCACTTTAACACAATCCCGTATTAAAGAAGAAGGCATAATAAAAAAGACGCCGGATACCAGCGTCTTTTCATATTAATTATTCACCTGAAACGTATGGCAGTAATGCCATTTGGCGCGCACGCTTAATAGCAATCGTTAATTTACGTTGGTATTTAGCGTTAGTGCCAGTTACACGACGTGGTAAAATCTTACCGCGCTCAGAGATGAATTTTTTAAGAAGATCCACATCTTTGTAGTCGATGTGAGTGATTCCGTTTGCAGTGAAAAAGCAAACCTTACGACGTTTAGCACGTCCTCCTCTGCGTCCTCCAGCCATGGTCAGTTACCTCCTTTAGCTTTATGATTATATATTTCCGTTCATAATCGGGCACTATTAGAATGGCAGGTCGTCATCGGAAATGTCGATTTGGCCGTCATTTGCGAATGGGTCCTGATCCACGCGAGTATAGCCGCCCTGATTACGATTATCCTGGCGTTGATTCTGATTGCTGTTATTTCCAAATGGGAAATCCTGATCTCTTGGACCGCCGTAGTTCGGGTTGCCGCCCTGGCCGCCAGAATTATTCTTCGGCTCAAGGAATTGCACACTCTCAGCCTGGACTTCTGTCACGTAAACACGCTTTCCATCCTGGCCTTCATAGCTGCGGGACTGAATCCGGCCATCTACACCTGCAAGACTTCCTTTTTTAAGGAAGTTCGCTACGTTTTCAGCTGGCTTTCTCCATACCACACAGTTGATAAAGTCTGCCTCCCGCTCACCTTGCTGATTCGTAAAAGTACGATTCACGGCAAGAGTGAATGAAGCGACAGGAACTCCGTTCGGGGTATACCGCAAATCAGGATCCTTTGTCAAACGTCCGACAAGAACAACACGGTTCATCATCAGAATCAACTCCTCTCGGTAAAAATGGCTTTATCTATTATTTTTCGTCTTTAACAACGATGTAACGGATGATGTCTTCGCTGATTTTAGCTAAACGAGTGAACTCGTCAACTGCTTTTGCTTCAGCATTAACGTTCATTAGCTGGTAGTAGCCGTCGCGGAAATCATTGATTTCGTATGCAAGGCGACGCTTACCCCAATCCTTTGATTCAGAAACCTCCGCACCATTGTCAGTTAAGATTGTGTTGAAACGCTCAACTAGGGCTTTTTTAGCCTCATCTTCAATGTTTGGGCGGATGATGTACATAACTTCGTACTTTCTCATCACTTTCACCTCCTTTTGGTCTAACGGCCCTTCAAAAGGGCAAGGAGCAATATATTCATTACTCACAAGTTGAAATTATAGCACATTAATTATGCAAAAGCAATAACGCTGGAGTTAATTGCTAGATGGAAGTTTATTTAAGAGAGGATTTCTTTTCGAACTTTAATTTTGAAAATCGATTTCGCTGCAGCAGAGATGACCGACTGCTTTATCGGTCACTTTCACCTGTTTATCGGACACTTTCCGCATGATATCGGTCAAATCCCCTGGGTTATCTCACTTTTTCCATATATCGGTCACTTCGCTTGAAATCAACATCATACTGTGGGCATAGAAAAATAAGAACCCCTAATATAGAGGTTCTCAGCAAATTAAACGTTAAAGCGGAAGTGCATGACATCTCCGTCTTTAACAATATATTCTTTTCCTTCGAGGCGGACTTTTCCTGCTTCTTTGGCAGCTGTCATGTTGCCTGCAGCAACAAGGTCGTCATAGGAAACCGTTTCTGCACGGATGAAGCCTTTTTCAAAGTCTGAGTGAATAACTCCCGCACACTGTGGAGCCTTCATGCCTTTGCGGAATGTCCAGGCGCGGACTTCCTGTACGCCGGCAGTGAAGTATGTTGCCAGTCCAAGCAGGTTGTAGGCTGCTCTAATCAGCTGGTCAAGGCCGGATTCTTCGATTCCAAGCTCCTGAAGAAACATTTCTTTCTCTTCCCCATCAAGCTCAGCAATTTCAGATTCAATTTTTGCACAGATTACAATGACTTCCGCATTATCCTTTGCAGCAAATTCTTTAACCTGCTGTACATATTCGTTTGATGAAGGATCTGCTACATCATCTTCGCTTACGTTCGCAACGTAAAGAACAGGTTTAATTGTCAGCAGATGTAGACCTTTTACAAGCTTCATCTGTTCCTCAGTAAACTCAACCGTACGCGCCGGTTTGTCTGCTTCAAACGCTTCTTTTAATTTTTCCAGAATTTCCAGCTCAAACACAGAATCTTTATCCTTCTGCTTTGCCAGCTTGCTCACGCGGCCAATTCGCTTTTCAACTGATTCAAGATCAGCCAGAATCAATTCCAAATTGATGACTTCTATATCATCGATTGGATCCACTTTCCCTGCAACGTGTGTAATATTGTCATCCGCAAAACAGCGGACAACCTGGCAGATAGCATCTACTTCACGAATATGGGACAGGAATTTATTCCCAAGACCTTCCCCTTTGCTCGCACCCTTTACGATGCCGGCAATATCCGTAAATTCGAAAGCCGTTGGCACAGTCTTTTTCGGCTGAACCAATTCAGTTAATTTATTCAGACGGTGGTCAGGCACTTCAACAATTCCCACATTCGGATCAATTGTACAGAACGGATAGTTCGCAGACTCCGCTCCTGCCTGGGTAATTGCATTAAACAACGTAGACTTTCCGACATTCGGCAAACCTACAATACCAGCTGTTAAAGCCATCCAAGTCACTCCTCAACATTATTTCATCTATAAAAAATACGATTGTTTCTCATTTAAACAAGCCTCTAACAATTATAGATAGTTGCCGGAGAAATGTAAAGAAAAGGTGACAGGCACCCATACCACTTTGCCTGACTGGTATAGGTGCCTGTCACCGCTATTAAACCTTCGCTATATTCACAAGGCAGTCATACAATGTGCTTCCAAGGCCATTGTCCGATTCGAGGCTGGAAGTAAGATTATTAACGGGACCGCCGAATTTTGCCCAGATGCCTTCATCAATATTGATGGTATCCGGATGGGCTTTTTTCATAATATGGACAAAGCCCTTCATTTCCCCGCGGTCATTCCACACTTTGACATAATCTTTTTCCTGCAGGCCAAGCTTATCAGCAATATTGTTGGCAATTTCCACCTTTGCCTTTGACTCTGGCTTCAAAAGGGGATAATGCTGCGAATGATTGGAGCGAAGCGGATGAATGGTCACCAATGTATAAGGAAACTGCTCAGCACGATCTTTGTCCGTCCACTTGGTTTCCCGGGGAAGAGCGAGTGTCAGCCTGCTTTCGAAACCCTTTCGGAACGCCGCAGCAGAGGTAAATTCATACTTGCCGCTTGGCGTTTTAAACTGCCGGTCTGCCCAGGGCACCGTATTAACCGGGAGCTCCTTATGGTGAGAACTCCTTAAGCTATCCAATGTGATCCCATACTCTTTAAGCGAACCGAGGCCCATGCTGATAAACTCTTCTCTTGTAAAATCGAAATCGGCTCCGAATCCGAGACGCTTAGAAAGCTCAGTCCAAACCCATAAATCAGTCTTCGCTTCGCCCGGCGGTTCAACCAGCTTCGGACCATGATTGACAAAGTGATGGTACATGGAAGAATAATAGACATCTTCCTGTTCAAAGACTGTGGCAACCGGAAGCACATAATCTGCCATTTTGGCCGTATCTGTCATAAACTGCTCTAACACAACGACTGTCTCAACAGATGCAAAAGCATCGCGTACCCTTGATGAGTCAGGGACCTGTGTTAAAGGGTTTCCGCACGTGACGAAGATCATGTTAATCTCAGGATCTTTTGCTGTTAAAATTCCCTCTGCCTGCCGCATCATAGTAAATTGCCTGAAAGCCGTTTTCCGTTCAGGGAGGGTGAGGGCTGCCCCATCAAAGCTTTGCCCAACCTGCCTGTTGGCATAGTTTGCGCCTCCGCCCGGAATGCCGATATTTCCGCTCACGGCAATTAAAGCGTCCATCAGCCGGATCGTGTTCCCGCCGTTTTCATAGCGCTGCATGCCAAGTCCAAAGAAAGTGGAAACAGGGCGGTCCCCATACACCATCGCAAGCTCAGTCATCACCTCTGCAGGCACTTCCGTTTTCTCTGCCACTTCCTCAAGCGTTATACTGCTCAGCAGTTCATTCAGATCTTCAAAACCAATAGAATATTTATCTATGAAACTTCTATCTTCTAAGCCCAGACGGAGCATTTCCTTCATGATGCCGGCCGCAAGCCAGCCATCCATCCCCGGCTTAATGGAAAAATAGCGGTCCGCCATTTTGGCCGTCGCATTAAAAATCGGATCAATTACATACAGCTTGGCACCTTGTTTCTTTGCCTCCTGCAGCTTTTGATACAGGTGCATATTGGTGCGCGCGACATTTCTGCCCCAGACAACAATATGTCTGCTGTTTAAAATATCTTCAGGCCCGTGGCTATACGCATCTCCGAAATCCCAGCTCTGGGCCTCAATGCCGGCTCCCCAGCAGATGGATCCCGTCAGCTCAGTCACTCCGCCATAGCAGTTAAAAAAGCGCTGATCCAGGTTCGTCAGCAAGCCTCCATTGGCATAGTCATGGCTGTGCAGGACCGAAGTGGTGCCAGCCGTTTCTTTTATCTCTTTCATTTTCAGGGAAATATCGTGCAAAGCCTGCTCCCATGAAATTTGCACAAATTCTCCATCCACTTTCTTCAGCGGATGAAGGAGGCGTTCCGGAGAATTGGTCCTGCTTTCAAGCATTCTGCCGCGGCCGCAAATTTTCCCCTTTGTTATTGGATGGTTCTGATCGCCATCTACCTTGGTCACCTTACCGTCTTCAACTGTTACATGAAAGCCGCAGCTGTCCCAGCAGTTTAGGGGACAGGCTGACTTGAACGTTTGTGCCACGAACCTCATCTCCCTGCAGTTTGTCTCTTATTCCTCATGCTTAACAAGAATTTTCTTCATTTTGCGGGCGAATTCCCTTCTTGGGATCATTACGCTGTGTCCGCAGCCTTCGCACTTAATGCGGATATCTGCTCCCATCCGGATGATTTTCCACTTGTTAACCCCGCATGGGTGTGGCTTTTTCATTTCCACCACATCATGTAAATCAAATTCTTTTTGCTCCATGTTTATCCCTCCGCATTCAGTTTTGGGTTATCCTGTTCATTCCGTGTGTACATCACAAGTCGCGGGAACGGAATTTCAATGCCATGCGCATCTAAACAAAGCTTAATTTCCTTCCGCAGCTGGCGCGCAATATAAAAGTGCCTCATTGGCAGTGTTTCTGAAACTACACGCAGCATCACATCAGCTGCCGCCATATTTTGGATGCCCAGAATTTCCGGCGGCTTAACCATATCCTCATATTTTTCCGGGAGCTTTTCGAATAATTCCTGAAGGACCTGTTCAACCTTTACAATATCGCCTTCATACGCAATGCTGACATCCACAAAAGCCACACTATTATTTAATGAAAAATTGGTCACCTGCATAATGCTTCCGTTCGGAAGGATATGAACTTCACCTGTCCAGTTTTTTATCTTTGTCGTCCTCAATCCGATTTCTTCTACCGTTCCTTCAAATTGATCAATCCGGATATAATCCCCAACCGAAAACTGATCTTCAAAAATGATAAAAAATCCGGTGATAATGTCCTTTACAAGACTTTGTGCCCCAAACCCAACAGCCAATCCTACGATTCCGGCACCGGCCAAAAGAGCTTTTACATCAATTGTCAGCACCGATAATATCATGATCGCCGCAACGAAAAACGCCACGTATGTGAGCATATTCTCCAGCAGCTTCAGAAGGGTGGCTTCCCTGCGCTCTGAGATTCGGAGCCTTGACGGCGTCCTAACTTTAAAAATATTACGGATGGCCAGCTTGCCGATCCTGATCAGAATGCTCGTCACGATCAGAATCGCTATAACTTTAAAGATGCCTTCCCCAATGGTTATCCACGTTTCTTCATTCGAAATCTTATCTATCATACCGTTTGTCATTTTTTCAATAGGACTCATGGTTTCACCTGCTTTAAATTAGTGAAAATATAGAAAAGCGGAAAGCGCCCGCTAAATGAAGGCACGCAGACTAAAAACGCCACGTCCTCCCAAAAGCTGTCATTTTCGGTCGTGCGATGTTTAGGCTGACGAAGCCTTACTTGTCCTGTGGGCCTCAAGCATAAGGCGAGCCGGCTGAAAGGTTGTTCTTTAACCTTTTGGACGGATTGAAAGAAATGTTGAGGTGACTGCCCAGGAACG
>NZ_CAXQGS010000142.1:0-10303 GCF_964223445.1 Cytobacillus sp. | reverse complement strand
ACTTAAATATCGCGATTGTCCTCAGGGACTTTAATCTTGGAATGAAATATATTCTAAAGCACAAGTTATTATCTTCCTTGCTTGTTGGTTTCTTCGTTTTCGGAGCGGTAAACGGCGGGTTTTCCATAATGCCAATTTTTATGCTGAAATATAAGCTGGAGCCGCACGCCTATGAGGAATATTCAGTCCTGCTTGGAATAACCTTTGGGATTGGCGTTCTGATTGGCAGCTTTGCTGCCTCTTTGCTTACTCAAAAATTCAAACTTTATCAGCTGATCATTGCCGGATTATTGTTATCCGGAAGTTTCATCATTGCTGCCTCTTTTGCAGAAAACACGTTCATTTTCCTTTCTTTATTATTTGCTGCAGCAGTTGGACTTCCTTTAGTGAACATTGCCATTGGCGGCTGGATGCCTAGCATTGTTGATCCGAAGATGATGGGAAGGGTACAGGGATGGATAAGCCCGCTGATGATGCTTTCCCAATCCTTAACACTCGGATTTATTGCTGTCAGCTTTCCTGGACTCCTCAAAGTAGAAATGCTTTATTGGATGGTAGGCGGCTGTTTAGCACTTGTTGGTGTTTTTTACAGCCTTGTCCTTCCAAGATTGACGAAAAAGTCAGAAAAAAGCAGTGAAGCACATTCTTTGGAACAAACTGGTGCAGTATAATGTAATAAAAGACTAAAAGTCCCTAATATAGGGGCTTTTTATGTATGAAAAAAATTTAAAAATAAATATGAACGTTTTCATCTCTTGAGCGTCTTATGAGTGAAATAAATAGTTAACAATGGGATGATAGTGAAGAGAGGAAAGAAGCTGATGGAGGAGAAAGACCTTTTAATAAGCGCTAAACGAGGAGATCAGCTCGCTTTTGCCATGCTTTTTAAAAATAACTATCCCTTTCTGGTTAAATACTTAATTAAAATTACTATGAATCCTGATGCAGCTGAAGAGCTTGCCCAGGAAACAATGGCCAAATGTGTTGAAAAAATCGGCCTGTTCAATGGCAAATCGAAATTTTCTTCCTGGCTGATTTCCATTGCCACGAATTTGTATATTGATCAGAAGCGAAAATCGAAAAGAGAGAGGAACTGGAAAGAAGAGGAAGAAGTATCCAGACGAATGAAATGGCATCTTGAAAGCCGAAATGAAGAATGGAATGATGCCTTATCGGCTTTGGGAAAATTAAAAGACGGGATAAGGATACCTATCGTTCTTAAACATTATTATGGCTACTCATATGAGGAAATAGGAGAAATGATGAAGATATCTTCAGGCACTGTCAAGTCAAGAGTGCACAATGGAATCATGTCTGTAAGAGAGGAGTTGAAGCTTCATGGCGAACAGGAAAGTACTGCAGCTCGAACAAGATCATCAAGATGAGAATTTTCTGGCTGCTGTAAAGAAGATAGAAGACGGATTGGAATCGCTGGAAGAAAATGTCCCGGTTTATACACCTGATCTGCAATTTTTTGAACACTTAGTTGCAGAGCAAAAACAGTCGATGAAAAGGGAATTGATCAAGGACTTAGCTATCTTCACTGTTGCAGCACTCTTCATTGTAACTTCTGTATTATTCATGCTGTATCAGGTTCCAGCTGCTTTTTTTATTCTGCAGGGAATTGTTACTGTTTTTATTATGGCTTATAGTACAGTCAGCATTGTTAAGCAGGTGAATGGCACATGAGCAGCGAAGAAATTTCCCTCCCTTTGCTGATTGCTGTGGGGATCATCTTAATTGCACAGAGTACCTTCCTATTCCTGGATGCTAGAAAGCACGGCCACAATTATTGGCTATGGGGAATTATTGGTTTAATTCAGGCACCAATGCCGACGCTGTTTTACTTGATTTTCGTCAGAAAAATTTGGCAGAAAAAAGAATAATTGAGGGATGGAAGGATGAAAAAGTTAAAACAGATGCTGCTGCTTACAGCCACAGGAGGCCAGCTGCTTGGAATCGCCATGCTATTCATCAATATTAAGGCAGCGATTATGTTTTATATCTTATATGCTTTAATGATTTTTGCGATATTTATTGTGCTGTTAGCTGAGAGAAAAAAAGAAAAAGAGGAGGAAGAAAAAAATGATTATCGTGACTACTGATGTGGTACCTGGGAAAGAGATTAAAGAAATTAAAGGTTTTGTAAGAGGAAGTACAGTACAGACAAAACATATAGGAAAAGATATTCTAGCAGGGTTGAAAACAATTGTAGGCGGAGAAATTGGCGAATATACTGAAATGATGGATGAAGCAAGACAGAAGGCCATAGGCAGAATGGTTGAAGATGCAAAGGCAAAAGGGGCCAATGCAATTATTGGAATGCGGCTGCAGACTTCAGCTGTTATGCAGAATGCCGCAGAGATTATTGCATACGGAACCGCAGCTATTATTGAAGAATAACAGGAAAGAAACCAGCTGATGAATAGCTGGTTTTTTTTGTGTTTTGATAGATATGACAGGTTTTTCAATGTGATTAATAGGGAAAGTTTTGCAGGAGGATATTTGGCAGAAAATACTTGAAAAGAAACTAGTGAATTTTTTGTGATATTAAAAGCAATTTACGCTGAAATCCTTTACAATAGAGTGAAACTTCTTTATAAAACAACACAATGAAAATGACACATGAATGTGGATTGGAGTTTATATGCTATATTACCGTACGTATGTGAAAGATGAATCATTGCCATGGGTTACTTTTGTTCATGGTGCAGGAGGCAGCTCTGCAATTTGGTATAAACAAATGAAAGAGTACAAGAAGCATTTCAATGTTTTGCTGGTAGATTTGCGCGGACATGGTCAATCTGGAAGAGGCACCTGGGAAGAAGGGGATCATTTTTCAGAAGTATCTCATGAAATCGTTGAGGTGCTCGATCATCTCCATATCACCGAGTCCCACTTTGTAGGAATCTCACTGGGGACAATAGTGATTCAGACAATTGCACAGGATCACCCGGAAAGAGTGGCTTCCATGATTTTGGGCGGAGCCATTACAGAATTGAACTGTCGTACAAGATTTTTGATAGCCATTGCCAATTTGACTAAGTATATGCTGCCATATATGCTTCTTTATCAGCTTTTTGCCTGGATCATCATGCCAAAAAGAAATCATCTTGAATCAAGACATGCCTTTGTAAGACAGGCGGCAAAAATGTGCCAAAAAGAATTCATCAACTGGCTGTCCTTAACAAAGTCAGTCAATCCATACCTTGGAAAGATCCAGTCAACCATTTCCCACATTCCTACCCTTTTTATCATGGGGCAGGAAGACCATCTGTTTATTAAGTCTGTAAAGATCATTGCCCAGAAGGCAAAAACAGCTACAGTTAAAGTCATTACAGGTGCAGGACATGTATGCAACATTGATAAACCTGATGCCTTTAACCAGATAACCATCGATTTCATCAGGAGGCAAAAAAGAAGATTGGCTTCATAAAGGATCCCAGAGGATCCTTTTTTAGATGAGCTGATGACAGAAAATTTTTAAGAATAGGAAAAAAGCGGATTGACTTTTGTTGTAAGCGGTGATAATCTTACCAATATGGAAAAAAATGAAAAGGAGGGTTACAAAATGATCTTAGTTCATCATCATCAAAAAACAACTCAAAAAAGGAAATCTGTAACCTCTCCTTTAAAGCATATAAAAATGTAAACAGGATCTGCCTGTACATTTTATTTTGAAGGAGCCCGGGTTACATATTGTGACGTGGGCTCTTTTGTCTATTTAGACATATCGCATGCCGCGGTATGTCTTTTTTTGTCCGATTAAAGCTGAAATAGGAATTGCAGGCATAGCCTGTTTCCATATATTTACGCTTTTATAAGCGGCTGTTTCGGCAGCAATTACGAAAAAAGGAGGATAATTTTATGAATGCACTAAGAGTGAAAAGAAAGACAATACTGCCTGAGGATCTGGATGGAGGCTAGTTATGGATTGCTGATGTTTATGTATGAAGGCTCGTGATTAAAACTTGAGCTTCATGCGGGAAAGGAGAGAGAGCGTTGTTCTCGATTTTAGGAAAATTAAGCTGGTTTTTTAAAGAAAACTGGAAAAGGTACACACTTGCCATTACTCTGCTGATCATTGTCGGAATCTTTGATGTAATGCCTCCAAGGCTTGTAGGAATGGCAATTGATGATATCCATCTGGGTAAAATGAGCAGTGCTAAAATAATGGAATACCTTGGCTTATTGGCAATCATTACAATCGTGTCCTATGCAATAACTTATATCTGGATGTATCAGCTCTTCGGAGGGGCATTTTTGGTAGAAAGGAAACTGCGTTCACAGTTTATGGGACACCTATTGAAAATGACCCCAACATTTTTTGAGAAAAACCGCACCGGTGATTTAATGGCCAGGGCTACAAACGATTTAAAGGCTATTTCGGTTACTGCCGGATTCGGAATATTGACACTGGTGGATTCCAGCGTATTTATGCTGACGATATTATTTACAATGGGATTTCTGGTTAGCTGGAAACTAACTTTTGCAGCAATATTGCCACTGCCTATCATGGCTTATCTGATAAAAATTTACGGGAAGAAAATTCATACACGATTTATGAGCGCTCAGGATGCCTTCGGAGAACTCAATGACCGGGTTCTTGAATCCGTTTCAGGAGTTCGGGTGGTGCGGGCTTATGTGCAGGAAAGAGCAGATCAGCAGCGGTTCCATGAACTCACTGAAGATGTTTATAACAAAAACATTGAAGTGGCCAAAATTGATTCACTTTTTGAGCCAACCATAAAAGTGATTGTGGGTTTAAGCTATCTTATAGGACTGGGATACGGTGCTTATCTTGTTTTCCATCAAGCGATCACTCTGGGCCAGCTCGTGTCATTTAATGTGTATTTGGGCATGCTGATTTGGCCGATGTTTGCTATCGGAGAATTAATTAATGTTATGCAAAGGGGAAATGCGTCCCTCGATCGGGTACAGGAAACATTGTCCGCTAAGCAGGATATTAAGAATCCTGAAAACCCGTCTATCGTTGAAACCCCTGCAAGTGTTACCTTTAATGATGTTCATTTCCAATATCCTTCCTCAAAAACAGCCAACCTCCAAGGGATTAAGCTGCATATCGAACGCGGGGAAACGCTGGGGATTGTAGGAAAAACAGGAAGCGGGAAGACCACTTTTATAAAGCAGCTATTAAGAGAATATCCATCAGGCACCGGGAAGCTTGCAATTGCAGATGTTCCGATTGAAGAACAGGAGCTTGAAAGAACGAGGGGATGGATCGGTTATGTTCCACAGGATCATGTTCTTTTCTCCAGAACTGTCCGGGAAAACATCCTTTTTGGAAAAGAGGAAGCGACTGAAGAAGATATGCAAAAAGCAATTGATTTGGCAGCTTTTCGCAAAGACCTTGAACTGCTGCCTGAAGGGCTTGAAACTCTTGTCGGTGAAAAGGGTGTGGCCTTATCAGGAGGTCAAAAACAGCGGATTTCCATTGCACGTGCACTAGTGAAGGATCCGGAAATTCTGATACTTGATGACTCACTTTCAGCCGTTGATGCAAAAACGGAAAAAAAGATCATTGATAATATTCGGACTGAGCGCAAGGGTAAAACGACAATTATTACAACACACAGGATGTCGGCTGTCCAACACGCCGAGCATATTATTGTCCTTGATGAAGGCAGAATCGCTGAAGAAGGCACTCATGAAGACTTAATGGCTGCAGATGGGTGGTACAAGGAACAGTTTTTGAGGCAGCAAACTCAAGTCTCTGAGGAAGAGGAGGTGCTTTCATGACCACGGGGAAACGTTTAATTCGGTATGCACTTCATTATAAAAAAACAATTATTGCCGCACTGCTGATGCTTACGATAGCTGTAGCAGCAGATCTGGCGGGTCCATTCATAGCTAAGAAAATGATCGATGACCATATCCTTGGGATTGAATCTGTTTGGTATCAGACAGAAGGCGGAGAAAATGCTGTTAAATATGATGGACATTTCTACCAAAAAGAGCAAAACCTTGATCAGGATGAGCAGAAAATAGATCATGCCCGCATCCTGCAGGCTGGAAGCCAATTCATTTTTATCAGCGGTGACATTGCTTTTGATGGAGAGCGAACCTTTAAAGATGGCAAACTGATTATTGAAAAAAGCGGCAAGACTGAAACATATGCTGGTAAGGAATTGACTGGTGAAGAATTGATGCTTTTTTATTCACCTGAGATTCCTAAGATCGTAAAGCTTTTGGCCTTTTACTTTGGATTGCTGGTTATCGCTGCATTTTTTCAGTACGGCCAGCGGTTTTATCTGCAGAAGTCGGCAAATAGGATCATTCAGCATATGAGAGAGGATGTCTTCGGGCAGATTCAAAGACTGCCAATCAGTTACTTTGACAATCTGCCGGCAGGCAAAGTGGTTGCCCGTATAACTAATGATACAGAAGCCATACGTGAGCTTTATGTGACAGTACTGGCAACCTTTTTTACAAGTGCCATATATATTTCAGGTATTTATATCGCTTTATTTATTTTAGATGCCAAGCTTGCTGCAATCTGTTTAATCCTCCTCCCGATTTTATATGTATGGGCGATTGTGTACCGTAAGTATGCATCGAAATACAATCATGTAATCCGTTCCAGGGTGAGTGATATCAATGGCATGGTGAACGAATCGATTCAGGGAATGAACATCATCCAGGCGTTTGGCCGCGAAAAAGATACACAAAAGGATTTTGAAAAGCTGAATACAGAGCATTTTACCTTCCAGAATAAACTTTTGAGCCTGAATTCACTGACCTCACATAATTTAGTGGGGGTACTGAGAAACATGGTCTTTGTTTCCTTTATCTGGTATTTTGGTGGAGAATCGCTAAATGCATCATCTGTCATTTCACTCGGGATGCTTTATGCATTTGTAGACTACATTAACCGCCTGTTTCAGCCGGTGCAGGGTATTGTTAATCAGTTGGCCAATCTGGAGCAGGCTCTTGTTGCAGGTGAAAGAGTCTTCAAATTGCTTGATGAAAAGGGCATTGATATTAGTGATAATAAAATATCCCGCTATAAAGGGGATGTGACATTCGATCATGTACACTTTGGCTATAAAGAGAAGGAATATGTCCTGAAGGATTTAAATTTTGAAGCAAAGCACGGAGAGACAGTTGCGCTGGTTGGCCATACCGGATCAGGGAAAAGCTCAATCATGAATCTTCTCTTCCGTTTTTATGATTGCCAGGAAGGCAAAATTATGGTCGACGGAAGGGATATAAAACAAATTCCAAGGCAGGAACTTCGCAAACATATGGGCATCGTCCTGCAGGATCCTTTTTTGTTCACAGGGACCATTGCTTCCAATGTCAGTCTTGATGACACCGAAATAACGCGTGATAAAGTGGAGAAAGCTCTGAAGGATGTAGGAGCTGATAAGATTTTTCAGCATCTTGAAAAAGGTTTCGATGAGCCGGTTATCGAGAAGGGAAGCACGCTTTCCAGCGGGCAGAGGCAGCTTATTTCCTTTGCGCGCGCACTAGCTTTTGACCCGGCCATCCTGATCCTCGATGAAGCAACATCAAGTATCGATACGGAGACAGAATTGATTATCCAGGAAGCCATGGATGTGCTGAAAAAAGGGAGAACCACTTTTATTATCGCCCATCGGCTGTCGACGATCCGAAATGCTGATCAAATCCTCGTTTTGGATAGAGGTAAAATAGTTGAAAAAGGAAACCATGATGAATTAATGGATCAAAAAGGTAAATATTATCAAATGTATCAGCTCCAGCAAGGATCAACACTTGCAGGATAGCAGGGAAGCGCCGGATGGCGCTTTCTTTTTTCGGTTTTTTTTAAATTGATATATGATGAGTATATCCACGAAAAAATTAAATTTATCCTCGGATTCTTCATTTTATCCCGCAAGTGACATAAACATTTTGTTCAATTAATTTTCACTTTTCGGACACAAAATAGTACCCGGCAAAGAATTTCTGTTCAGTCATTTCATGGTATTTTGATATTATCAAACATTTGGAGGAGATCAAATGGAGGAATTTTCTATTACTTTGGTGATTGCAAGTATTATGGTGCTTGGATACTTCATAGGATATACAATTGTAAAAGCATAGCTGCCGGCTTTAGCGCCCGGCAGTTTTTTTATTCCATTTTTTATCATTAATTTTAAAAATAAGGGAAAAGAATAAATATGGATCATAGTGATTATTTAAGGAGGTATGAAATTTGGCTGATTTCAGAATTGAAAAGGATACACTTGGCGAAGTGAAGGTGCCTGCGGATAAATATTGGGGAGCCCAGACGCAGCGGAGCAAGGATAATTTCAAAATAGGCATTGAAAAAATGCCGATGGAAGTGATTTATGCTTTTGCTAAGGTAAAACGTTCAGCTGCAGTAGTCAACAATAAACTCGGGAAACTGTCTGATGATAAAAAGGATGCCATCACAAGGGCTTGTGATGAAGTTCTTGATCATAAGTTTGACAGTCATTTTCCTCTGGCTGTCTGGCAGACAGGGAGTGGCACACAAACAAATATGAATGTAAATGAGGTTGTCGCTAAAAAGGCAAATGACTTGCTGACCGAGAAGGGACTGCAAGAGATTAAAGTTCATCCGAATGATGATGTCAATATGTCTCAAAGCTCGAATGATACATTTCCGACTGCAATGCATATCGCAGCCTATACAGAGGTGGAGAAGAAACTGCTTCCATCATTGAAGGAATTAATAAAGACGGTCAAATTGAAAGAGGAGGCTTTTAAAACAATCGTGAAAATAGGCAGGACCCATTTACAGGATGCAACTCCCCTTACATTGGGCCAGGAGATCAGCGGCTGGCGTGCCATGCTTGAAAAGAATGTAAAAATGCTGACGGATGCAAAGCAATATCTGCTTGAATTAGCAATTGGCGGTACTGCAGTCGGTACTGGCATTAATGCAGATAAGTCATTTGGATCTGAAATGGCAAACGAAATATCCAGACTTACTGGCTATTCATTCCGATCATCTGAAAATAAATTTCAAGCCCTGACCAGCCATAATGAAATTGTTCATGTTCATGGCACATTGAAGGGTCTTGCGGCAGATTTAATGAAAATTGCCAATGATGTCCGCTGGCTCGCAAGCGGGCCACGCAGCGGAATTGGGGAATTATCGATACCTGCAAATGAACCTGGCAGTTCAATCATGCCAGGCAAAGTAAATCCGACACAGAGTGAAGCCCTTACGATGGTGGTTTGCCAGGTTTTTGGAAATGATGCCTCAATTGGATTCTCTGCCAGTCAGGGAAATTTCGAATTGAATGTGTTCAAGCCTGTTATTATCTATAATCTTCTTCAAAGCATCAGAATCCTTGCAGATGGCATGGCCTCTTTCAATGAAAATTGCATGATGGGACTGGAAGCTAATAAAGAAGTGATTAATGGCCATGTTGAGAGGTCACTAATGCTTGTAACCGCACTTAATCCGCATATAGGCTATGAAAAAGCAGCGGAAATAGCCAAACTCGCCTTCAGGGAGAATACAACCTTGAAAGAAGCAGCATTAAAAACAGGGTATATTACTGAAGAACAATATGAGAATTGGGTTGTTCCCGAAAAAATGATTTAATATAAATGGCCCTCCTTTCAAGTAGGAGGGCCAAGCCATATTTATTCAATTGTTATATTGCTTTATTAAAAAGAACCGCCGCCAAGCTGTTGTTCAGCCATTTGTACAAGGCGTTTTGTGATTTCTCCGCCAACAGATCCGTTAGCGCGGGAAGTTGTTTCTGCTCCAAGGTTTACACCAAATTCAGTAGCGATTTCGTACTTCATTTGATCAAGTGCCTGTGCTACTCCTGGTACTAGTAATTGGTTTGAGGAATTGCTTCTGCTAGATGATTGGTTGTTCATGTGATTTCCTCCTCGTAAAATAAGTGTTGGTTTTTTGGTTGGGTTAGCTGGAATTGCACCAGCTCAAGGATTTTATCCTGCTCCACTGCCTGGCGTAACCCATCGTTTTTTTAGTGCGGGTGCTTGATGCCGCTGTGTTTACTCTCTATTATGTTTGATTTATAAGAGTTTATTCTTTTGAGAAAACGGGAATTTTTTCCTGAAGGGACTTACTGATTAGGAGTTTTACATAACACTGCTTAAACAAACAAACCATATGAAATATCACCTAAGTTAACGAAAGGGAGAGGATTGAAAATGGCCATATGCCCTGTCTGCAACGGGTTTGAGAAACTGGAAGCAACATGCAGCTCCTGTGGAAGCAGTATGGAGGACAGTGGAAGATTAATGGATTTTTACGATGATTCCAGTGCCTATATGCCGATCGATCAGATGA
>NZ_CAXQGS010000141.1:0-27527 GCF_964223445.1 Cytobacillus sp. | reverse complement strand
TGCAAAATCCTCCAGGCTGTTGATTTCAACCCCGAACTTTACCAGCTTTTCCTTATACTCCATTAGAGTTGAAAAATACTCTCCGTTAGTTTTTTTCTCTCCATTCAGGATTTTATAAAGATTTGTTTTCGGAAATAAGGTGACAGGGACATAATCAATAATACAGGCTGAGAGAAGCTCGCTTTCCGGTGTATCACAAATGCCCAGTGCCCCTTTCACGAATAGGTCCTGGGAAGCATCAAGAAAAATAACCTTCATTACAGTATGAAGCTGGGCTTCTTCACTAAAATCATAGGGAAGTACATTCCAGTTTTCTTCTAACACTTTTAATATATTTGAATCGACTTTCCCTAAATCCCCGACTGCGAGGATATTATGTTTAATTGTTGAATTTGGAGCTGATTTGGCACCTAATAAATTTTTCACTACTTCTGCAACTATTTTTTCAATTAACTGCCGGTCAATCATAAGCGTTCCTCTTGCCTTACTAACCTGCCTGCTGTTTTTCCGGCAATCAGTCCTGCATTGGCTTCATCAGTATCAATATGCATTTCAAGTCTATACCGGGGAGAGATTCTAATTAACACATTTCCAATGGATATTGGACGTTCTCCCTCTGCCTTAACTGTGACGTATTCCCCATTTTCCACACCGAAAGCTTCAGCATCTTCCGGAGCCATATGAATGTGTGCCTGGGCAATAATCAGACCTTCTTTTTTGTATAGGCTGCCCTTGGGTCCTATCAGTGTAACAGGCGAAGATCCTTCTATATTCCCAGATTCGCGAAGCGGGGGTTTCAGCCCCAGCTTGATCGAATCAGTACGGCTGACTTCTACCTGGGTCATATTGCGCGCAGGACCAAGAATGCGCACTTTTTCAAGGCTTCCTCTTGGTCCTGCGATGGTTATGGTTTCATTAGCAGCAAATTGGCCAGGCTGAGATAAATCAGCTTTTTTTGTAAGCTGATAGCCTGTTCCAAAAAGAATCTCCAAATCTCTTTGACTTAGATGACAGTGCCGGGCAGAGACAGCCATTGGGATTGAATGATCTTTTCCTGAGGAACCTTTTAGACTTGAGACGATTTCCTCTACAATCGATTGAATGGCTTGCTCGTTCATGGTTTAAGCTCCTAACTTAGTAATCTTGTGTTAAAGCTCGGCATCAATTTTTGGAAGGATGCTTTCCAATTCGTTATGAGGACGAGGAATGACATGAACAGATTTCAATTCTCCAACACGCTGTGCTGCTGCAGCTCCCGCATCTGTTGCCGCTTTGACAGCACCTACATCACCGCGCACAAGGACTGTTACAATACCGCCTCCTACATGCACCTTTCCAACCAAATGAACATTCGCAGCCTTCACCATCGCGTCAGCAGCTTCCACTGAAGCAACCAGCCCTTTAGTTTCAATCATTCCTAATGCAGTTAATTCTCTAGCCATTTTTATTTCCTCCTAATTAGTTAGTTTGATATTTTTTCATCACTTGATTGACCATGTCGGCAATCATCTTTGTATCTACTTCGCCATCTGGCGATACTTGCTGAAGAACTTGACTAACAATATGATCAACATCCCGGCTGCCGGCTTGTTCTTTTTCCGCTATAGAAGAAGGTGCTGCCGGTTTTGGGATGGTGACTTCTTTCGTACCATAAGCCATTCTTTTAATGTTGATCAGGTGGCGAACTGTCACATTATCAGAGGTAATGTTGCCGCCGAATGAACCGCATCCCAGAGTCAGAGAAGGCATCAATCCGGTTGTCGCCCCAACAGCACCAATCGAGGACAGCGTGTTGACCATCATCCTCGAAACAGGCATTTGCAGGGCAAAATCCTTCGCCACTGCATCATCATTTGTATGGATGGAGAAGCTATGCCCTCTTCCGCCCAAATTGAGAAGCTGCAGGCAGATTTCTTTTGCCTCCTGGCAGCTTTCCGCTGTATAAAGCGCAAAAACCGGAGACAGTTTTTCAATTGAAAATGGTATGTCTTTGCCTACTCCAGTTTCTTCAGCAATTAAAACTCTTGTATCTTCAGGGACTTGGATACCAGCCATGGCTGAGATTTTAACAGCACTTTGACCGACGATATCCGGATTCAGCTTTCCCGGTGATGGCGAAATGACTTTTTCCAAAGCCGCTTTTTCATCCTTATTTAAAATATAAGCCCCATTATTTCTGAGTTCTCTCATAGTCATTTCTTTGATGTTGCGATCTACTACGATCGATTGTTCAGTAGCACAAATCGTTCCATTATCAAAAGATTTACTGTCAATAATCATACTTACCGATTGGGCTATTTTAGCGGTCTTTTCTATATAGCAAGGCACATTTCCAGGTCCTACCCCATAGGCAGGCTTGCCTGAGCTATACGCAGCCCTGACCAGTCCGCCGCCGCCTGTTGCCAAAATGAGATTGATGTCGCGATGCTTCATTAATTCGTTTGTTGCACTCATGGAAGGCTTTGAGATCCATCCAATCAATCCTTCAGGTGCTCCTGCCTGTATGGCTGCTTCATTAACAATTTTTAAAGCTTCAACAGTACATTTCACTGCCCTTGGATGAGGGCTCACGACAATGGCATTTCTTGTTTTCAGAGCAATCAGCGCTTTAAAAATGGCTGTTGAAGTAGGATTGGTCGTTGGAATGATGCCTGCAATGACACCGTAAGGATAGGCAATTTCTGTTACTTTATTTACCCGGTCCTCACGTATGATGCCTACTGTCTTTTCATCTTTAATAGACTCATAGACAGCCTTGGAACCGACTTCGTTTTTAATTTTTTTGTGCTCGACTATGCCCATCCCTGTTTCCTCTACCGCCATCCGGGCAAGGTAAAGTGACTTGGCATAAGCAGCATCAGCGGCTTTTTTGACGATTTCGTCGACCTGCTCCTGAGTAAAGGCCATATACTTTAACTGTGCTTCCTTGGCCAGCTTTACAGCATTCCGCATTTCCTGCATCGATTGAAGATCATGATCAAATTGCAAGATTCCCACGCTCCTTTCGGGATATTTTGAAAGAATTAGTACTTTATAGGATTCTGAGAAATTTCCATAATGGCATCCCGGAAAGCATCAGCAGCAGCCTGGCAGGCTGATTGAGAGCCGGTCAGCAGCCCTCCGCCAAAGTTGGTTTCCGAAGGCGGCCCGAAAAATTTAACCATTTCTACATCCGCTGCCTTTAGAGCAGCGTCAAGTCCATAAACGGCTTCCAATGGCGGGGCTATTAGATATGCTATAGGCTCTCCGATATTGATGCCTGCTTCCTTTGACAGATAGGAACCTGTTCTGGAAACAACATGTGCGTATATGGCATGTGTTTTTTCCTGATCAAGCGCTTCAAAATAAGCATCGGATTCAGCTGTCTGAAGGACAGCCTCCATGCCGCTTTTAACTTCATCAGGGGAATGCCCTGCCATAATACCAATCATTTCACCTGATAATGGCCCAGAAGCATGAGCAGCCCCCCCATAAAAAGACCTGGCATAAACCACTTCGACATCAGCTCTTTTAGTCGCTTCATCGAGTGCAGTATAGCCTACGTCATCGACTGTAGAGGTGAAAATGGCCAGGCTTCGGTGATGTGGCTGAAGCTGAAACTGCTTTGCAAGCCCCTGATCCACATTAGGTATCACCCGAACAGCCAATATATCAGCGTGAATGCGTTCTAATCCCATTTTTTCAGCCACCTACCCTTCCTTTTTCACGAGCGAAACACCACTTGCTTCATACTTTATAACCTTTTGGATGACCGTCCCGAGATAGGCGCCAGCCTCAGCAGGAGGAATTCCGCCTTTATGTATATTGGAAATTACCATCCGGTCAGCTTCGATCGTTCCTTTTCGGGGTTCATAGCAAAGGTAGGCACTCAGTGATTCAGCACTCACCAGACCAGGACGTTCGCCAATCAATAACACAACCACTTTGGGCTTAAGGAGTTCCCCAACTTCATCCATAACAGCCACCCTGCCTTTTTCGATATAAAAAGGGGTCCCCATATCAAGGCCTAAATTTTTAAGGGATTGCTGAAGGGATAAAAATACATCCTCTGCATTTTCCTCAATGGCACTTGAGCTCAGCCCGTCAGACAGGATGATTTGAACAGCCGGTCCCTTTTGGCATTTAGCAAGAATGATTTTTTTGGCTTCTTCTGATAGCTTTCTGCCATAATCGGGCCTGCGGATGTACACTTCTTTTTCATTCACCATCGTATTGACTTTAAAGAGTCCAAGGCGGTTTATAAGCTCATCATTAACATTTCCATAGACAGCATCGACTGCTGCTGCATGGTCGAAGCGGAATTTCAGCCATGTATCTGTCTTCGGTCTTGAACCTGCTCTGCCCACCCCGATTCTTGCAGGCGTTTTGCTCTTGAGTGCCTCCAGTTCAACTGGATCTGCGGGATTATAAATGCCTGTCTTTTGTGAATGACTTTCGGTCTTATCATGACTCGCTTTATCTGGTGAGGTCATTTTAAGTTCATTTGCATTATGATAGCTTTTAATTTTTATTAAACTGTCTGTATCCTGTTTTTCAGTCTCGATCATCTCGACTGACATCTTGGATGGTTCATTGCCGGGTTTTGAAGTATGGTTCCAAAATTTCACTCCTGCACTGCTTTCTTGCCCCTTCACATCAGAGGTTTGCTGAGATTGAAGTTTTTCCACTACAAGGCGTGTTACTTTTTCAATCAATTCAGGATTCATTCATTTCAACTCCTATCGTGAAAAAATGGTTGGATCACCAGCGATTTTGCTCAGCTTTCCATTTTCGAAGATTCCCATTTTCTCAAGCCAATCCCTGAATATTGGAGATGGCTGCTTATTCATCGTCTGCCTGAGGGTGGCAACGTCATGATAGCTCATGGATTGGTAATTGAGCATGCAATCATCCCCCATTGGGGCAGCAATAATAAAATTCACTCCAGCTGCTGTCAGCAGTACACCAAGGTCTTCGATATCATTTTGATCGGCCTTAATATGGTTCGTGTAGCAGATATCAACCCCCATAGGAATGCCATGCATTTTCCCCATAAAATGATCCTCAAGCCCCGCCCTGATGACCTGCTTATTGTTGTACAAATACTCAGGCCCAATGAAACCTACCACTGTATTTACGATGTAAGGGTCATAATGCCGGGCGAACCCGTAATTTCTCGATTCCAGTGTCATCTGATCCATTCCAAAGTGAGCTTCAGCGGATAGCTCTGAACCCTGGCCCGTTTCAAAATATAAACGCTGAGGCCCTGTGCCGGTGCCGAGAGTTTTTGCCATGTCATTTGCTTCCTCAAGAAGTGAGGCCGTAATTCCGAATGACCGGTTGGCAGCCTCTGTTCCAGCTATGCTTTGGAAGATCATATCGGCAGGTGCTCCCTGTTCGATTGCCTTCATTTGAGCTGTTACATGCGCAAGCACACAGTTTTGTGTTGGAATATCCCAGTCTTTGATAAAAGCATGTGTGGCATGGAGCAGCCTCTTTACACTCTCAACCGAATCATCCACAGGATTAATTCCAATCACTGCATCCCCTATGCCGTAGGATAAACCTTCTTTGAGGGATGCGATCATGCCGTCCACATTATCGGTTGGATGATTTGGCTGCAGACGGGAAGCCAATGTTCCTTTATAACCAATCGTTATATTGCATTTGGACAGTATTTCGATTTTGTTTGATGCATGAACAAGATCAAGATTAGACATGATTTTTGCGGCGGCAGCAATCATCTCACTGTTTAGTCCCCTGCTGATTCTTTTTAAATCTTCACCTGTCGTGTCATCGTCCAGGATATATTCACGAAGTTCAGCAACGGACCAATTTTTTATGCTCTGATAGACGGGTTCATTTATCCCGCTTTCTATAATTCTCGAAACCTCATCCTCTTCAGGCGAAAGCATAGGATTTTCGCGGATATCAGATAGGGTTAAATGACTTAGAACCAATTTTGCTGCGATTCTTTCCTGGACGGTTTCCGCTGCAATTCCCGCGAGGCGGTCCCCTGACTTTTCTTCATTTGCTTTAGCGAATAAATCTTTCAGATTATTAAACTGATACACATTTCCCAAATGATTGGTTTGCAGCTTCATAAATAATCCCTCCTTTCTTACTGATGGAATGTCAATGTCTTTATGACAACAGGTACTACATTGGTTTGAAGCAGGTGGCCGATATCTATGTAATCGCCATGCTCCGCCTTAATCTGGTCGATGCATACGATACTTTGCTTTGTTTCCTGAGCTTTAATTGTCTGGCCAAGGACTTTAGCGTGGTCGCTTTCTAAAATGACAACAAGCGGCTGTTCTGGTTTCGGCTTTGCTTGTATGGATTTCAGCAGGACTGAAGATAGCTCTTGAATATCGCGAAAGCCCAAGTATGGCAGTGCCGTTAAATACAGGGCGAAATTTTGCCCCTCCTGCTGAGGATCATAAATTTCCACCGCCTTTGTTACTGCCTCTTGAATCTGATGGAGACCTTTTTCCAGGTTGTTATCAAACCGGATCTGATAGACTGGCAAATTTCGAATTGGCAGTTCATGAACTTCAGCATGGATGGTTGCCCCGCTGATTTCAGTCGTTTGTGTGCCTGCTCCGAGAACAGTTGCCCTGACCGTCTCATCTGGTTCCATCCATTTAATGGAAGCAAGATCACGGCAATTTCGTAATGACTGTGCCAGCATTTTTCCAATATCGTCATACTGAGCAGGAGAGGATTCAGCAGTCTCAAACTGGTATAAACATTCACTGATCCCGCCTGAAAACATGATGTAATCTATCTCCTCTATCCAATTTGGATCATGTCCCAGAAGCAGAGGCAAATCAGCCTGATGAAGATCCTTCCTTAGCATTCGCCCAATTACTTCTGCCATGTAGTCTGTCAGCATTCCGATGATAGGGTGATTTCTGCTGTCCCCTATCTTTAAATCAGCCTTCCATTGAAGAAGGATTTTTTGAACTGGAGGAGAAATACTTTTGATTTTGCCGTCTGTAAATTCAATCAGTCTTCCGCCGATATGCAGCGTGCATGTCCCGCAGAGCCTTCCTGAACGATAAACTGCAGCATTGGCAGTGCCCCCGCCAATATCAATATTAGCCACAGTTTTTCCAGTCCTTTTTGATAATTCATAAGCTCCTGATCCTTTTGCAGCAATAATGCCTTCTAAGTCAGGACCGGCTGTTGCGACAAGAAAATCCCCTGCATGGTCAGATAAATAGTGAACCATTTCTTCGGCATTCTGTTTTGTCGCCGTTTCTCCGGTAATAATGACAGCACCTGTTTTAATATCACCCGGCTCGATTCCCGCATTCATATACTCCTCTCTGACAAGCCTCTCTACAGCTTCAATATCAATAGATGACGCAGTCAGAAGTGGAGTCCGGTAAATCGGACTGCGGTAGAGCACTTCTTTTTCAATAATTTCGATTCGCGGCATGTGGGTTCCGCCAGCCATATTCATGAGAGAAAATCTGCTGATGACGAGTTTGGTGGTACTCGTTCCGATGTCAATTCCTGCGCTGATTATATTCTCTTTTTGTGCATCGTAACGCTTCAACATGATCCCCGCCTTACTGCAACGAATTAACTATTATTCAAGAAATAAAAAAAGGCACCCCATATGAGCAACCATTAATTGATTGTTCATACAAGGCGCCTTTGCCTGATTTATTCTTTTGTATAATTAGAATATATGCTATTATCGTCATTTTGTAAAGGGTTTCATCAGAAAATTACGACATCATCCGGCAATGAATCAGCGTAATCCTTCATTTCCTGAAGAGAATGGCATTTCACCAGGCAGCGTATTTCTTCTATTCCTTTTCCGGAAATAGAGGAGGTAATCACAATAGGTCCTTTTGGGACTGCAATTCTAAGCTGCCTGATTGCCGAGTTTACATCTGATTGATCAGAATCGCTTTTTGTCACGACTCCAATTGGAAGCTTATTAAACCCATTGCTGCAACCTGGCGGAAAAATAGTTTTCCGCTTTGTGGAATCCTGTAAATATAGTACATGGGTCACTTCGAGTGCCGTAGCCATGATATTTTTATAGAAAAATGGATTCTCAGTATATTCCCCAGGCGTATCCACAATCCAGTCAAAATAGTTCAATGCCTGTGTTTTAACCGCTCCCGCTTTGCGGCCAAGAAGAGCATTTGTTAAAGTCGACTTTCCAGCCCCGATGGAACCGATCAGCATCGCTCTGTTCATTTTGGTCATTCTATACATCTCCTTATGATTTAGTTATTTCCGAAGGAGTGTACCTTAATGTTTCAGATAAAAACCGGTTGATTTCCTCCATGGCCATTTGCACAGCTGATACGGTTCCTACAATCACAAGACTGCCTGTGAACCGGTCCAGGAACCCGATCTGCACATCTGCCGCTTTGGTCGCCAGATCTCCTGCAATGATAACCGTTTCACTTGGTGTCAGTGTGAGAATCCCTAACGCTCCTGCCTGCTGTATCCCCAGTTTTTCAAACATATCCGGATCGGGATTTGCGATTAAATGACTGAGTGTTACTTGTTTTCCCGGTACAAATTCTTGAATAAATCGTTGTTTTTCTTCATTCATTGCTTCGGCCCTCCCAGGTGACTGCTGCTTATATTGCTTTTTTTACTTTTTCTTCTTTCGGTAAATATTCATCTTTCCCGATAATGCCTGCTTCACGGTCTTTTTTCTCCAATTCCAGAGCCTTAGGGACAGAAAGCCAGTACGCTAAACCAATTCCGATGATCCCGGCAGATATTTTACCGGCTATAATCGGAAGGATTAATGTTGGCTGGAAATTTGCTGTAAAGGATAAATGGTCACCAAGCAAAAATGCCGCACAGACCGCAAAGGAAATATTAATGACTTTATCTTTAGGCGGCATTGTTCTGACCAATTTAAACATAGCCAGGATGTTCGCGATTGTGGCAACGATTCCTGCACTGCCTTCCTTGCTTAATCCCACCTTACGGCCAATAGCTTCCAGCGGGCCGCCGGCATATTTTTGAAGAAGATAAACCATCGGAAATGCACCGGCAAGCATGATCCCAATATAGCCGGCAGTCTCAAGCGCCCGGAACTGATCCTCCGAATCCGCCATAATTGGATGGAAGCCCCATCCACCAAATACAGTTGAGAATAATCCAGTAAAAATTTCTACGATGGAAAAGACCAAAACCAGCTTAATGCCCGCATCTAAAATACGTCCAAACCACATGAACCCATTGATCATTAAATCCGGCAGGAAATACAACCCCAGCGCAATCAGTACTACAAAGATTAAAAGCGGACTTAAATTCAATAAGATTTGTCCCAAACCGAGCGCGAACTGATATTTTGCTTCGCCGGATGTGGAAATGAAGTCCCTGAAACTTGAGCTGGAAACGGCAATAATTACACTTGAAATGAAAGCGCCGATTGGAATGGTCAGAACGCCTGACATCACGCCAAGAGCCATATATTTATGGTCTCTCTTATCAAGCATCGCGAGGCCCATCGGTATGGAGAAAACAATGGTTGCACCCGCCATAAATCCGACAATCATCGCCATGATCCAGCCTTCCTGTGTTTGCTTCAACACTTCAGCTAACTGGTAGCCGCCCATATCGGTTGCTAATATGGCTGTTGCAGCTATGGCAGGATCTGCCCCGATTGCAGCGAAAAATGGACCGCAGACCTTATCGATAAACCACGATAAATATGGAATGGAAGCCATAATTCCGGCAGCCGGAACAAAGATGTGTCCGACAGCATGAAGCCCCTCCATAAACTGCTTTCCTAATCCCTCATCACTGTTGCGGATGGCAGCAAAGGCTCCAGCTACAGCACAAGCCATGATAATGTAGATAACAATTTTACCTACCAATTCCATCATAAATCCCTCCCTGAAACGTTTTTATATGTTAACGGAATCGTGCAGCTTCTTTACAAGAAAAATAGGATAAAATAGCAGCTTGATAGTATAAGAATAAGTAAAAAGACAAAAAGGTGCCGTACGTCAGCTTTTTGCAGACGCATGGCACCTTTGCCCGTTCTATCCACTTGTAAAAGATATTAAGCGTTATATTTTACTATGATACGCTTTGCTACATTTTCCAGTGTAACCTGTTTGTTCATGCTGATCTTCCGCATTTTCCTAAAGGCATCTTCTTCAGGCATGTTAAACTTTTGCATTAAAATGCCTTTTGCTTTTTCAACAATTTTTCTTTCATTTAACTTCTGATTCATGGATTCCACTTGTTCCCGGATTGCATTTGCATTCTCTGCCTGCCTTAGCGCAATCTCAACCGCAGGAATCAGGCTGGCTTCATTAACAGGCTTAACAAGGTAGCCGAGTATATTTGCCTGTTTGGCTTTATCAATATATTCCCGCTGACTGTATGCTGTAAGGATCAGGATGGGTGTATTGATTTTATTGGAAATAATTTCACTTGCTTTTAGTCCATTCAGATTGGGCATCTTGATATCCATCAGAATTAAATCAGGCTTTAATGAAAAAGCAAGCTCGACCGCCCTTTCACCATCCCCTGCCTCAGCAACTACTTCATAGCCAGCATCCTTTAGCATCAAGCTTAAGTCCATGCGGACAATTGATTCATCCTCCACAACCATAATTCTTTTCTTCACAGCTATTCCCCCTTCCTTTCAAAGGGAAATTGCACAGCTGCAACGGTCCCTTTTTCAGCCCGTTCGATTAAAAAATGACCGGATAAATCGTGCTCAATCATCATTTTCACAATATCCAAGCCTAGAGAAGGTTTTGCTTCCGGGGAATATCCTTCACCGTTATCAATTACTTCCACCTTAATTTCATCATTGGAATATTCGAAACAGACCTCGACTATCCCTTCATGCATATGTTTAAATGCGTGCTTTACACAATTCTGTATAAGTTCATTGATGACCAGAGACAGGGATACAGCTTTTTCAGAGTCGATTAAAAGCTTAGGTCCCCTGTACTGAATATGTATCTTTTTCTGCTCGTGTTTTGCTTCATGGACCAGCATATTGCCTATTTTCTCTATTAAGCTGTAAATATCCACTTCATCCACACTTGAGCTCGAAAGAATAATTTCATACACCGAAGCAATACTTGAGATGCGGTTCAGACTTTCCACGAAATGCACCTTGCTTTCTTCCGGCACACCCCTTCTCATCTGAAGCCTCAAAAGGCTGGCAACAGTCTGCAGGTTATTTTTAACACGGTGATGGATTTCCCGTATGGCCACAGATTTAACAGCAATCTCCCGTTCCTTTTCCCTGAGCTCTGTCAGATCTTTAAGGATGATGAAGGTTCCATCCGACTTCCCGGCAAGATCAAGACTTATTTTCTTAACACGGAATACCTTATTCATCATTTTCATTTCTTTTACAAGGAGCTCTTCCGGCTCGTTAAGAATTTCTTGAATACATGGAAAACAATCAATCAGCGGAACACCTGGCCTGCAATTTTCCTTGCCAATTTCGTGTATGAGATTAGTTGCTGAAGGATTGTTATAAACAACCTTATTTTCATGGTCAATAAAGAATAGTGATTCCTCGATTACCTCTGGGATGATCGGACGATTTTCTGCCATTCCAATGAGTATACCGCTCAAGGTTTCCGTCGCCTCTGATAACGCTTCCAATTTGAGCTGCCGCTGAAGCTTCTCACTGATGTCCTTTTCCATAATAAGTGCCCCGATGACACGGTCATCTAATCCTTTAATCGGCACCACGCTTTGTTCCACCGTCTTGCCTTCCTGTGTCAAGGCGCGATTGAGAAACATATTTTTACCTGTCCTCAGAGTATATAAAACAGCGGGTTCAAAAGCTTCATAGGCAAACTTGCCTGCGACCGGCTTCTGGTAAACAGATTTAGCAGTAGTTGGGGCAGCTTCAGCTACTACTATCGCATGTTTGCCTTCTTTAGTAGGGCAATCAACAAAAACGTTTGCCTGGTTCAGATCGGCGATTAATGAAAGATTGGCAGAGACCTCTTTAATCCTTTCAACATCCATTTTTGAAAGACTTGTATGCAGGGTGCATAACGCTTCGACTGAGAAGTTTGGCATAGGCTGAGATCTCCCAATAAGTTTTTAAAACTGTCAGAATATATAAAAATATTAAAGGGAATGCCGAAGAATGTCAACATCGTTTTCGATTGTTCAATAGGAAATTTGGTACAGATATGGAATTCCACTGGAGAATGGAAAAGGCAGCTGGAAAAAATGGAATCCTGCTGCCTTCCTATCCTATTTAAGCTGTGCTAATTTTACACCGCTGGCTTTATGCTTTAATATTGCCTCTATTAAATCAGCCAGATGGGCACCCGCCTCAACAGGGGGAACGCCCCCCTCATGAATATTGCTGATAACAGTGCGATCTGCTTCGACTGTATCCTCATTGGGCTGGTATATCAGATAGGCACTGATGCTTTTAGCGGTTGCCAATCCTGGCCTTTCTCCTATAAGTGAAATGACGCAATCACAATTGACAATAGAAGCTACATCATCCTGAATCCAAACTCTGCTCCGCTTAATAAAAACAGGATCTCCAATGGTAATCTTTTTCGATTTTAAACCTTGCACCAGCGCGGGCAGCAGATCCCTTATATTTGCCTCAACACCTGTTGAACTCAGGCCATCCGATACAATGATTTGAACCTGTTTATTTTTCGGAAGATTTTCTTCAGCCCATTTTCTGGATGTTTCATTGAGTCGCCTCCCGCTGTCCAGGTCCATTAAGTATTGGTCCATCGTTTCAGATTTGGAAAAGAGCACAGGCAGCTTTAATTCCTTCAGCAAATCCTCAGAAACGTCTTTAAACACTGCGTCCTGGGCTGCTGCGTGATCTATCCTGAATTCCAGGTAATTCTTTGTTTTCATTCGTGTTCCAGTATGTCCTATCCCAATTCTGGCTGGAGTAATCGATTGCACCTTTTCGATTTCTTCCCGATTGTCTGGCTGTTCTACACCCACTTGGTTAATCTTTTCGTAATTTATATTGCGGACCTTTGTTTCTGCAGGATCTTTTACAATAGGATTGTTTTTTATTTGCCCTTCCTTTAGGAGCTCTTCCATTACCTGCTTTACGATTGATTGAATATCCATTTCTGATGCCCCCTTCCTACTTAAAAATAGATAGATCTCCTGCACGTTCGGTTAGTTTGCCATTTTTCATAATTCCCATTTTCTCAAGCCATATTTCGAATTCACGAAGGGGACGGAGCCCAAGCATTTCTCTTAAGCTTGCATCATCATGATAGCTGGTATCCTGATAGCTTAGCATAACGTCGTCTCCGCCAGGCACGCCCATATAAAAATTCGCACCGGCAAGAGCAGTCAGCATGCCTGCGATTTCCTGATCATTTTGATCTGCCTGCATATGGTTGGTATATGTAGGGGCTATCCCCATCGGAAGTCCATGCATTTTCCCCATAAACAGGTCCTCGAGATCTGCACGAATTACCTGTTTGCCATCATAAATGGTCTCCGGCCCGATAAAGCCAGATACATTATTAACCATGAACGGCTTCCAATGCCGGGCGTATCCATAGGTACGCGCTTCGAGTGTCTGCATATCTATGCCAAGATGGGCATCCAGCGATACTTCCGATCCCTGGCCAGTTTCGAAGTATAGCTGATTCGGCCCAGTAGATGTGCCCTGTGTAGCCATCAGCTGAAACGCTTCATCAAGAATTTCCTTTGAAACTCCAAAATCATCATTCGCCGCCTGTGTCCCCGCAAGGCTTTGGAACATAAGAGCTATAGGGGCTCCTTTTTTGAGGGCATGCATTTGAGTTGTAATATGGGCAAGAACACAGTTCTGCGTTGGGATTTCCCACTTTTGAATAAATTCATGAGTCATATGTAAAATTCTCGAGACCGATTCAACAGAGTCATTGTTGGGGTTCACACCTATGACGGCATCCCCAGATCCATAGGAAAGCCCCTCTTTCATAGATGCAAGAATGCCATTAGGGTTGTCAATGGGATGATTTGGCTGGCAGCGGAATGCCAGGCGTCCAGGCTCGCCAATCGTTGTGTTGCAATGGGCAGTTGGCCTGATTTTCTGTGAAGCCATGACAAGATCAATGCTAGACATCAGCTTTGCCGCAGCCGAGATCATTTCGCTCGTCAGACCCCTGCTGATTCTGAATAATTCCGAGGTACTGGTATGGTGGGACAAAATATAATTTCTTAATTCACCGACAGACCAGTTTGCAATCTCTTTGTAAATAAAGAGATTAAGATCATCATAGATTATGCGGGTTACTTCGTCTGTTTCATATGCAATAACCGGATTCTCATAGATTTCCTTAAGTGTTATTTCACTTAACACCACTTTGGCTGCCATTCGTTCAAGAGAAGATCCTGCAGCAATGCCTGCCATTTTATCCCCAGATTTCTCCTCACTGGCTTTTGCCAAAACATCTGCAATTGAACGGAATTGATAGGTTTCATTTTTTAATGTGCATGTAAACATAAATAGCCTCCCTTCGAGTATATGGAACGGTATGCGACAGCCCTGATTTTTACGTAAGCGGTTACATTAGCTCCATACAAAAAGGCGCCTTAACAGAATAAGCCATAAAACAGCTTACCTATTAAGGCGCCCTCACCTGGTATTTTCACTTATCCATAATTATATCAATTAATTAACTGAAAAGATAGACTTTTTTAAATACAAATAAATGTCTTATGAAAACATCCCCTCGACCACTCTTCCCTCCCGCCCTTTCGTCGTTACTCCCTGGGATAAGGAATTCAGAATTGCTTCCTCCGCGGCTTCTGCAGCACCCTGAAAAAGCTTGTTCATAAGGGGATGGTCGTCTCTGATGAAACGGGCAGTTTCCATCATATTGATGCTATCGTGAGAAACTTTATTGGCCGTTGAAAAAGCAATGACGATATCCCCGCTTCCATTGCTGAAATGACTGCCTGTCCGGCCGAGGCCAATTCCACATCTTTTGGCAAGCCTTTTCAGCTGCCTGTCACTGACGGGTGTGTCCGTGGCCAGAATAATCATAATCGAGCCATCAGGCGTGTCCTTTGTTTCCTGCCGAATTTCTGACAGGCCGTATTTGCTGAATGGGAATTCATCTTTATTGCCAAAATTGCTGACCACCAGGCACCCGATTATGTACTCTTTTGAACTTTGTTCTTCGCTTATAACTCGTGATGACGCTCCTACTCCGCCCTTATATCCGAAACACACCATGCCTTTCCCTGCTCCGACCGCACCTTCCTCAGCTTTTTCCGGATTGGCATTTTCAATGGCTGCTATTGCATGTTCCGGTTTAACAGGAAGTGTCCGAATAGAATTTAGGAAACCATCATTGCATTCACCCACGACGATATTGACCGTTCCAGTTGTGTCTCCAATTTCAGGAGTGGTTCGCAGCATGTATTCCAGGGTTCCATGTGTAACCGCTGGAACTCCAAATGTGTTTGTCAGCATGATTGGAGATTCAATCAGGCCTAATTCTTCAACCTGTACCAGACCGGTCGTTTTTCCAAAGCCATTGATGACATAGCTCGCGGCCGTGACTTTTTCACGGAATAAATTTCCTTCATGGGGCATTACTGCGGTAACGCCAGTACAGACATATTGGTCATTACCATTGATAGGATAGTCCAAAGTAATATGGCCTACCATGACCCCTTTTACATCTGTAATGCAATTTTTTTCGCCAGTCTGGAGTTTCCCAATCATTACTCCTCTTTCTCTAATCTTCATTTTGCTCCTCCTTAAAGTGGCATTCATTAGAATTTCCATTTGTTTTCATTTATAATAGAAAAATATTTAGATTACCTAATCATTTTACATCGTTCTTGGGAGGATTTATATGGCTCATACTATAGCAAAAAAACAGCATGCAGGCTCTGAGAAGATTTGGTCCAGAGATTTTGTGCTCATATTGATGTCCAATTTTTTTATTTTTCTAGGATTTCAAATGACATTGCCCACGATCCCTCTTTTTGTAGAAAAATTGGGAGGGAATGACCAGCTGATCGGGATTGTAGTCGGCATCTTCACATTCTCTGCTCTGCTATTGCGTCCTTATGCAGGGCATACGCTTGAGACGAAGGGAAGGCGTTTTGTCTATTTAACGGGCCTTGCGATTTTCGTTCTTTCGGTTGGTTCATTTGGATTTGTTAATAGTTTAATTTTCTTATTTGTCTTAAGGATTGTCCAAGGATTTGGCTGGGGTTTTTCAACTACAGCCTCCGGAACGATTGCCACCGATTTGATACCTGCTAAACGGCGCGGGGAAGGGATGGGCTACTTCGGTCTTTCCGGTAACATAGCCCTGGCTTTCGGCCCCACCCTGGGATTGGCGCTTGCCGGAATTATATCTTTCAAGCTCTTATTTTTAATTTGTGCCCTGCTTGGATTAGCCGCGCTGGTATTATCATCGAGAATCAGGTACAAGCAGGCTGAAAAACAAAGTGTCCCCTTGAAACGGTGGGATATCTATGAAAAAAGTGCCTTAAGGCCATCATTTCTTTTATTTTTCATTACCGTTACCTTCGGCGGCATCGCTTCGTTTCTCCCTATATACTCTGCTCAAAAAGGCATAGGCGGAATACACTGGTATTTCCTGCTGTTTGCGATTGCCTTAATGCTTTCCCGGACTTTTGCCGGCAGATTATATGATCAACGGGGACATCAGGCTGTGTTTTTACCTGGTGCTGTGCTGATTTTAGCAGCCATGTTCCTGCTGGCATGGCTGCCGAACAGCATGATCATGTATATAGCAGCCATTCTTTATGGTCTGGGATTCGGATCAGTCCAGCCGGCCCTTCAGGCCTGGTCTGTAAAAGAAGCGCCTCCCAATCGACGGGGGATGGCTAATGCAACGTTCTTCTCCTTTTTTGATCTTGGAGTCGGGATAGGTGCAATGGTCTTTGGCCAAATCGCCCATTTGTTCGGATACAGCAGCATTTATATGACCGCGGCAGGTTCGGTAGGAATCTCAATACTATTATATATTTGGATCCTGATTACAAAACGGGGTTAACGAGAAAGACGATTTTCCTTGAGATGCGGAAAATCGTCTTTTTTATGGCATCTTCTCGGAGATTGTCAGTTCAGCCAATTACAGGGCGCCAATTTATTAAATGGGAGCAAGTTTCGGACTGCTTCCTTAGATTTCTCCTGTTCCTGTCCGAATCAGCATTGAATTCGGACTCTCTCAGCCTCATTTCTCCTTTTCCTGTCCGAATGAGCACCGGGTTCGGACTCTCTCAGCCTCATTTCTCCTTTTCCTGTCCGAATGAGCACCGGATTCGGACTCTCTCAACTTCATTTCTCCTTTTCCTGTCCGAATCAGCACCGGATTCGGACTCTTTCAGCCTGATTTCTCCTTTTCCTGTCCGAATGAGCACCGGATTCGGACTCTCTCAGCCTCATTTCTCCTGTTCCTGTCCAAATCAGCACCGAATTCGGACTCTTTCAGCCTGATTTCTCCTTTTCCTGTCCGAATCAGCACGGGTTCAAACTCCTGCGCTTTGGTTTTTTCCTTCCTGATCCGAATGAATACGGCCTGTTAACACCTATAAAGCTTTCACCATTCCGCCATCGACCAAAATGGAGCTTCCAGTCACATAGCTGCTGGCATCGGAAGCAAGGAAAGTCACGACATTTGCAAATTCTTCCGGTGTTCCATATCTGCGCAGCGGGATATTGCTTTTGGCTTTTTCTGCAACTTCTTCTTTGGAGATGTTTTGCCGGTCTGCGTTATGCTGATCCAGATAATCAACCCTGTCTGTCGCAATCCTTCCCGGAGCTACTGTGTTGATTAAGATATTATAAGCTGCCAATTCCTCTGAAAGTGTTTTAGTCATTCCGACAATGCCCAATCGGAATGTATTGGACAGCAGAAGTCCTGGTATCGGCTGCTTAATGCTAGAGGAAGCAATGTTAATAATCCTGCCGCCATTTTTCTTTAATTCGGGAAGAGCTTCCCGGATCAGTCTTACATGGCTTAATAGATTCAATTGAAACGCTTTTTCCCAGTCTTCATCTGTTAGGGATTCAAACGTTCCCCCGGGAGGCCCGCCGGCATTATTGATCAAAATATCGATTCCGCCAAGTGTTTCAGCTGTATTATTGACTAACTTTTTTATATCTTCCGGAATGGTAACATCTGCACGGTAATACTCAACATCAACATTATATTGATCACGGAATTCTTTTTGAACAGCTTGCAGTTTTGCTTCATCCCTGCTTGTAATCATCACATTGGCGCCTTCCTGTGCAAGCTGTGCCGCAATTGCTTTTCCCAGCCCCTGGCTTGAAGCCACCACTAGCGCTTTTTTATTTTTCAGGTTTAAATCCATCACTATTTCCTCCTATTGTTTCACGCAAAGTGCCATCCATTCATCCACTTTAAAGGATTGCACCCTCCCGTCATAAATTTCGATTTGAAAGTAATCAGCTGCAGCTTGATCAGCCTGCAAAATATAATCTTCGACTGTCCTAATCTGTTCTTCACTTTCGGCTGTCCGACTTACCCAGGACGGAAACTCAAACGTTTTCTTCCTGCTCTTCGAGTTCGTTTCAAGCAGCCTGGAAAAAGCAAATAGCTTTCTCCACTCTCCTGCCGACAAACACCGGCAATGACTGTCATCCCGCAATTTCTCAACAGTGTTTATAAAGCCAGCAAGCTCTTTTTCTTCAGGTGATACGTTATCAATCATCAGGAAATGGCCGCCTGGTTTTAATACCCTTCCAGCTTCCGCAATGAACTTTTCCGGATGGGGAAAATGATGGGGAGCGATCCGGCAGGTGACGGCATCAAAGTAATTATCCAGAAATGGCAAAGCTTCAGCATCCGCGAGGACATACCAGATATTTTTAAAGCTTTCCAGATGGCGTGCGGTATTGGCCAGCATTTCTTTTGTCAAATCAGCTGCGAAGACCTGGGAAACAAAAGGTGCCAGACTTTTGGCCACATGCCCGCCTCCTGTTGCGATATCCAGCACCACCCAATCTTTCTGCGGATTCAGAGTTTGAACGAGCCGGGTAAGTTCGGCCGCATCTCCATGAATTTTGCTTGTCACATATTTCTCTGCATTTTTACCGAATGTATTCTGTACCTTTTTCTTTACCTCTTCCTTTCCCACATAAATCACCCTCATCAAAAATAGGATCAGCACTACTATTTATGTTCTCTATAAATCCCTATATTCCTGTCAGTTTAATAGAAAAAGAGCCTGCCATTTGTTAAATGGCAGGCTTCCAATTATCTTGATGGTACAAGAATAAGCTTTCCTTTTGTTTGCCTCGACTGCATTCGCTCATGTACCTTGGCAGCATCCTCAAGAGGATGGATTTCCCCAATTGTCAGCTTCAGCTTTCCTTCAGCTGCATATGTCAATAAATCCTTCATACTCGGCTGCAGCAGTTCGGGTTTTCTCATGATCTGCGGAAGGAAAAATCCGATGACGGATTGGTTTCGTCCCATTAAGGATGAAGGATAAAACCGGCTTTGCTCCCCACTAGCGACACCATAAATGACAAGGCGGCCAAAGGTGGCAAGGCATTTCAGAGTTTTATTAAAAATTTCCCCGCCTGCCATTTCGAGTGCTACATTGACACCTTTTCCGCCTGTTGCTTCCAGTACTTCATTTTCCCAGCCTTCATTTGTGTAGTTTACGAGAACATCCGCACCCATTTCACTCGCAAGCTGAAGTTTTTCATCAGTGCTGGCTGTGGCAATGACGGTCCCTGCACCGAATAATTTTGCGAGCTGAACAGCAAGTGTCCCCACCCCTCCTGCTGCTGCATGGACAAGTACTCTTTCTCCCGCTTCAAGCCTGCCCATTGTTTTCAAAATATGATAAGCGCTCAGACCTTGCAGGGGCAGGGCCGCAGCCAGCTTGAAATCCAATCCTTCCGGCAGCGGAATCAGCCCTCTTTCATCTGCTGTTACATACTCCGAGTAGCCGCCTGATTCTATTAGCGTAACCACTCTTGTGCCAACTGGAATTTTCGCATCTTCACCAGCTGCAGCGACAACACCCGCCACTTCCGCACCTGGAATGAACGGCAGAGGAGTCGGCACGACGTATTGCCCTTCTCTTCTTGCCGTATCTGCATAGTTCACCCCAATGGCATGAACCTCGATTAATACTTCACGTCCTGTAGGCTCAGGCCGTTCAAAGTCGATTAAGTTAAGGACTTCAGGTCCCCCATACTCTTTGAATTGGATGGCTTTCATTTTAAAACACTCCTTTTCTATATATCTAGCAGCAATACTCGCCTTTATCATATACAAGCTCAGCTATCCTTCTGTTTCTCGCACTTTCCTTCCCAAAGGAACTGAATCTGCCGCATTCACGGATAACTAATCCGATCAATTGATCTCTTTTGCTATCAGAAGCCAATTCTGACACTAGCTGACGCGATAGTTTTTCTGCATCCCATATCGCACCTTCGATAAACGTTCTTGTCAGAAGAATCTTCAATTCCTCTTTTTCTTCTCCAATTTCTTGGATAGCTTTATAAGTACGATAGACAGCCGATTCTGAAGCATAAAGGGCAATGGCCAGGTCGGCCAGTTTCATAAGTGCTTCCTGTTCATGAACAAGTGAACTGCCAAAAGCTTCGTAAGCGAGCCCGGAGTTTAACAGGAATAGGTTTCTCATCGTATCAATTGCCGCTCTTTCTTTCTCAAAGATGGCCTGGCCGATTGGTTCAGGTTTGCTCAACTGAACAACAGCCTCCTCCACTCTTGCAGCTAAATCGATTTCACCCTTCATTGCTTTCCGGAGAAGGTGTGTAGGTATTAAGAGTCTATTAATCTCATTTGTTCCCTCAAAAATACGGTTAATGCGGGAATCACGATACATTTGTTCCACTCCGTATTCCTTGATGAATCCTGCTCCGCCATGAAGCTGCAGTGCATCATCTGCCGTATAGTCGAGTGTTTCCGAGCCAAACACCTTGCAGATCGCACATTCTGTGGCATATTCGCTCATTCTTTTGCCGATAAGTTTTAAATCAGATGAATCATATAAGTCTCCTAATGATTCTTCCAGCAATTTGGCTGTACGATACTGCAGCGATTCAGCAGCGTAAATTCTCCCTGCCATTTTTGCGATTTTTTCCTTGGTAGCCGGAAAATCAGCGATGGATTTTCCAAATTGCTTTCTTTCCGCTGTGAATTGAAGAGCTTTCTTCAATCCGGTTTTGGATGCCCCCATGCAGGCAGAACCTAAATTGAAGCGGCCCAGATTCAGGACGTTAAGTGCAATAATATGGCCTTTGCCCACTTCTCCAAGCAGATTTTGGGCTGGCACAGGACAATCTTCAAAAATGACCGATCTTGTTGATGACCCTTTGATGCCCATCTTATTTTCTTCCGGGCCAAGGGAAAGCCCTGGTGTATCACACTCAACGATAAACGCGGTAAAATGCTTGCCATCCACTTTACCGTAAACAATAAACGTATCTGAAAATACAGCGTTAGTAATATAAATTTTGGTGCCATTTAAGATATAATGTGTTCCTTCTTCATTCAGAACAGCTGTTGTCTGGGATGAAAGGGCATCTGAACCTGCATTCGGTTCTGTCAGGCAGTAAGCCCCAATGTACTCCCCAGAAGCAAGCTTCGGCAAATATTTTTCTTTTTGCTCAGGTGTTCCGAAGTAAGTGATAGGCAGTGTTGCAATACAGGTATGGTTGGAGTGTGCCACCCCATAACCGCCTGTTGAGGCAATGTTTTCACCGACAATCCCCTTGCTGATTTTATCCAGGCCAAGACCGCCGTATTTCTCGGGGATGCTATGTGCAAGCAAGCCAAGATCTCCCGCCTTCCTCAGCAAATCCGTTACCAGCTCAAAGTCCTGGTTTTCAATCCGCTCCTTTTCAGGCTGTACCATTTTTTCAGCAAATTGTTTTGCCGTTCTGCCGATCAGGATATGCTCATCTGTAAAATCCTCTGGTGTAAAAAGTGTTTCAGGATTAAGCTTTGTGAACAAAAAACTGGCACCGCGGTTGGCTGTGTTTACTTTTTCCATTTACGGATTCACTCTCCTTTTAAAGCGGTCTGATGGATGACCGCCCTGCCATTTTTCAGAATGGGAACTATCGCTTTCATGTCAGTCTGTGAAGCGAACTCTAAGTCTTCTGCAAGGCCGTACCTGGCAAAAAGCCTGCCTACCCTGGATGATGACAGGATATCAAAAGCGCTTCCTGATGCACTCCGGTAAAAATGCAAAGCAGCTTTTGCAGAATCGGTCATATCCCATTGATCATAAGCGGTTAAGCAATCAATAAAATGCCCTGCACCGTAAAAGTCCTCCAAACTGAGTTCTCCCGAATTTCCTGAGCATACAACAATGACTGTCTCACTTTCTCCCTTTATTGACTCTGAAACAGCACGATTGTTTAATAGTGAACTGATATAGACTTTTGAGGCGCAGGCTGATTTTCTTAAAGCTACCGTTCCATTTGTTGTTGACAGGATCAGCGTCTTGCCCTTTACCATTTCACGGAGGCGGCTCGGAATGGGATAAACGAATCCATCAATCGGTTTACCGTGAGTCTCGCCTGCAAGAACAAAGGTTTCCGGCTCCAAGCCTGCAGCAGCATTCATACCTTCCGTAACATCCAATACAGGGATGACTTCCGCAGCCCCTTCTGAAAGAGCTGAAGTAATTGTCGTGGTCGCGAGAAGAATATCCAAAACGACGGCTACTTTACTTCCTTTTCTTAATTTCTCCTCTGAAATATCCTCTTTCCTTAAAATCACATGTACTTTCTTCATCTCAGTTTTTCTCGTTTGCAGCCTGTACCGCATGTTTCAGGAGCACTTTAACGAATGTATGGAATTGTGAAAAACGGACATCGCCTGTTTGGCCATTCTTGTAGCGGTAATAGATTTGCTGGCAAATGACGGCGAGTTTGAAGTAGGCAAAGGTCAAATAAAAATTCATGCTGCTGAGATCCCGGCCAGTTCTTTTAGCATATGCCTCCATAAATTCTCTGCGTGAGTAAAAGCCGTTTTGAACAGTTACTGGAGGTTTGCCTAAGCCAAACTTGAGCAGATCTGGATCATCTCCCTGAATCCAATAGCTCATCGCTGCACCAAGGTCTGCCAGCGGATCGCCAACAGTTGCCATCTCCCAGTCAAACAGACCAACCATTTCTGTCAAATTTTCATTGAACATCGCATTGTTCAGTTTGTAATCATAATGGATGATGGAAGGTTCCGGACTTATCGGGATATGATTGATCAGCCATTTTTTCAGTGTATCCGCTTCAGAAACTTCATCCGTCTTGGCCCGTTCATACCGTCCAATCCAGCCATGCACCTGTCTTTCCATAAATCCATCAGGATTGCTGATTTCAGCTAAACCTGTCCTTTTATAGTTAATGGAATGAAGTTCGGCAAGTTTATCGACCATAATTTGAGACAGCCTTCTGCAAACTCCTTCATCTGCATCCAATCCTTCAGGGAATGAGGTATCTAAAACAACTCCATGCCTCCTTTCCATAATGAAAAAAGCTGCACCGGCAATTTCTTTATTATCTGTGAAAAGGAGCGGCTTCGGGGCTGCATTTAAAAAGGGGTGGATCTCAGAAATCACCCTGAATTCCCTCTCCATGTCATGAGCTTTCGGTGCGACAGGTCCAAGCGGAGGCCTGCGGAGCACTGCTTCCCACTCTCCCATTTTCAGCTGATATGTCAGATTGGAGTGCCCTGCTGAAAACTGCAGAATCTCAAGTGGTTCATTTGGAAGATTCCCAATCTCGCTCCGCAGGAATTTTTCCAGTGCAGCGGTGTTCAATTGCTCCCCTTTTCTCACAGGAATGGTATCCTGGCTCATTTGCTGAGGCATGTGTCTCCTCCTTTTTATAAGAAAATTCCGTTTTTTAAATTTATGTTTCTATTAAATTTTGGGTAAGCCCTTCCCGGAGAAGATCAGGTATGACAGCACTTTCCTGTTTGCCGAAATTGAAATAGACAATGATGGCGCTCCCTTTGGCAATGAGATCACCTGACTGGGTACAGACAATTTCATGATCCAGCTGAAAGCTCTTGGAGCCAATCCTTGATACCCAGGTTTTAATGGTAAGGATTTGGTTAAAATACCCCTGGCTTAAAAAGTCGCACTTAGTGGAGGCCAGGATAAAGCTCCATTTCTTCACATCCATACTGTAGCCAAGCGTCTCGAAATATTTCACTCGTGCTTCTTCAAGGTAAATAAAATAACTTGTATTGTTGATATGGCCAAGTGCATCAGTTTCGCTAAACCTCACTGTTACCTGCATTTCATGCATGGCGCCACCCCTTAACTCTTAATCTTGTTTGAAGTATACTCGTACCATCCCCTGCCTGTTTTTCTGCCCAATTCACCCTTTTCCACCTTTTCAGCAACACAGGCAAACGGTTTATCGGCTGGATCTCCGGTCTCCCGATAACGCTGATCCATTACATAATAAGCGACATCCAGTCCGGACAAATCCATGAGCTCAAAAGGGCCAATTGGATGGTTCAATGCTTTCCTGCAGATAATATCGATATCTTTATAGTCTGCAATTCCCTGTTCATATAGAGCCACTGCCTCTTTTTGGAGAGCACCGAGAATGCGGTTTGCGACGAATCCGGAAATTTCCTTTTTCAGAAGGACGGCTGTCCTGTTGATTCTTTTACAGACATCCATAGCTATTTGTGCAGTTTCTTCAGACGTCTGTTCACTCATAACTACTTCCACACAATCCATTACGAGAGGCGGGAAGAAGAAATGCATATTGACGGCTTTTTCCGGCCGCTCCGTTTCACCAGCTATTAAACTATTCACGATGGTTGAACTATTGGTCGCAAAAATGGCATGTGGAGGAGCATGATGCTCCAGTTTCCTGAAGACCTCTTTTTTTACATCAAGCTTTTCAGTTACTGCTTCAATGATCAAGTCGGAGTTCCTTACACTTTCTTCAAGGCTGGCGGAAAAGCGCAGCCTATTAAATGCAGAAGCTTTAGCATCTTCAGCTAGTTTGCCCTTGGAGACCCATTTAGACATAATGGTTTGAAGCTTTGCTTCAGCATCCTGCAATGCGTTTTCGTTCAGATCCTGGATGATCGTTTCATAACCTCCCAGCGCACACAGCATTCCGATCTGGTGGCCCATCTGTCCGGCACCGATAACGGTAATTTGCTTAACATCATTTGCATTCATCTTTTGCCCTCCTTATACTGACCAGTTGGTATGTCTTAAAAATTATGTTTTAATAGATTGTTATACCTTATTTATACTGCCCGTTGATTTCCGCTGCAGTCACTTGCTTTCCGCGGGGAGGAACGGGAGCCTCCTCGGCTTCGCCTGTGGGGTCTCCCGCTCCCTCTCCTCCCGCAGGAGTCAAGTGTCTTCCGCTACAATCAACTCAGTATCTTAAAATATAGTTCCCGTCCTATGCTGTCACCTACTAAATAATAGAGACAAAGAAGAATCTTTATTTTCCCTACTTTAAAAGAATTTCGATTTACATCTCAATCCCCTTTAAGATCATTTCCGTAAATATCTCCGCCACTTCCCGGTCAGATATAGATCCATCCGAGTTGAACCACTGATAGCTCCAGTTGGTGACGCCCAGGATGCCAAAGGCAATAATCGGAGAGTTGAGATTCGCCCGGAACTCTCCTTTCTCCTTGCCTTCATCTACTAATTTTTCGATATTCAGTCTGAACTGATCTCTTTTCGGAATAATTTCCGATAAGCTTTCCTCACTGAGGTTGCGCATTTCCCTAAAAAAGACTTTCGCGCTGGCTCCCTGTGTTTTAATATTGCTGATCAGCATTTGAACAATCGCAAAGAGTTTGTCTTTGCTGGATTTTGAATCATCCCCGAGAATTTCGTGCTGAAAGGCTAGCATGTCATCAATGTAGCGAAGATGGATGTCCATCAGAAGCTCTTCTTTGCTGGAAAAATAGTAATAAAACGTCCCTTTCGTCACACCGAGGCTGTCGACTATATCCTGAATAGATGTCTCGCTGAATCCTTTCTGATCAAATAGCCGGATGCTCTTTTCAGTAATTTTTTCTTTCAATGTTAGTCCCCGCTTCTGTTAGTAAATATCGACAGAATTATAACATATAAATCAGTGGTTCCGAACCTCATCCCGCAAAGCCCGCCGAAGGATTTTCCCGACATTTGTCTTTGGGAGCTCCTGGCGGAATTCAACGGCCGATGGGATTTTATAGGCAGCCAGGTTCTGCTTGCAGTATGAAATGATATCTTCTTCGGTCGAAGTTTTGCCAGCTTTCAGGACGACGAAAGCTTTTACTGTTTCACCCCGGTAAGCATCCGGGATACCAATGACTACGGCCTCCTGAACTGCAGGATGCTCATAGAGCACTTCCTCAATATCGCGAGGATAAATATTATACCCGCTTGCAATAATCAGGTCTTTCTTACGGTCGACAATATATAGGAAACCGTCCTCATCCATTCTAGCAATATCACCGGTGTAGAGCCATCCATCACGTAATGTGACGGCCGTCTCCTCCGGCATATTCCAATATCCTTTCATGATCTGGGGTCCTTTAATGATGACCTCACCGAGTTCTCCATTCGGAACTTCTTCTGTTCCGGTGGCCAAATCGACTACCTTATAATCAGTTGAAGGAAAACCGATTCCGACGCTTCCGGGCTTTCGTTCTGAAAAAGGCGGATTGCAGTGGGTTACTGGGGAAGCTTCGGATAAGCCATAGCCTTCGAGTATTTTTGCTCCTGTCTTTCTTTCAAAATCGCGCAGCAGTTCGACAGGCATTGGCGCGCTTCCGCTATTGCACGTTTCAATGCTATCAATCCCATATTCCTCTGCGCGCGGATGATTGGTGATTGCCACATACATGGTCGGAACACCCGGAAATACAGATGGCTGCTCATTTTTAATCGTATTAAGAACTTCCTCCAAATCAAAGCGTGGCAATAATATAGATTCATTGGCTGTATAAATGGCAAAGTTCATGCAGGCAGTCATACCAAAAACGTGGAACAGCGGAATGACGGTTAAGAATTTTTCCCCGCCTATTTTGGTTCTTTCTTTAAAAAATTCATAGGACTGAACCACATTTGCGAGAACATTGTAATGAGTCAGCATGGCCCCTTTAGATCGGCCCGTTGTACCGCCTGTATATTGAAGGACGGCTATATCCTGTTCAGGCTCAATGTTGACCGGGGTGAATTGCCCCTTGCCTTCATGTAAAAAATCTTCAAACGTTTTATCAGGAGAAAAATCTGCATCTGATTGCTGAAGGCTGACAACAATTATATTTCTTAATTTCGTTTTGCTCTGTACTCCCTTTACGCGTGGATATAAAGCATCAAAAACGACAAGGGTTTCAGCACCGGAATCATTCATGATATACTCAAGCTCGCGCTCAACCAGCATCGGGTTCACCTGAGTAACGATCGCGCCTGCTGCAAGGGTGCCATAATACGCAATCACATATTGCGGGCAATTGGGCAGCATGATGGCAACACGGCCGCCTTTTTGAACACCATTTTTCTGCAGGGATGCAGCAAATCCATAGACAGCTTTTTGAAGT
>NZ_CAXQGS010000140.1:0-3648 GCF_964223445.1 Cytobacillus sp. | reverse complement strand
CAGCTTTCTGAGAGCTGCCAGCTTATGAAGGAGTTCTTCCAGTGAATCATTGCCTGTAATAAGAATTCCGTCCGGGTGATAGTCCAGGCTGAGAGTATCATCCTGTGAAAAAGAAAGGATGATAGGTTTATTTAATTTGTATTTTAATTGATTAAATTGGCTCGCTGATTGAATAGTATGGCTGCCCAAAATAAATCCGTCACTAAAAGGCAGCAATTCTTCACAAATTTGCATGGCTTCCTGATAAGTTCCTTCCACATTAATGAGGGAAGGGATTTTCTTTTTCTTTAGAGAAAGCAGCAGTTTCTTGGCAGCCGTTAACTCTACTGAAGCGTCCATTAATCTATGTATCTTTTCTTGTTTCGGGTCTGCATATAGTTCTTCTGCTGACCCTCGAATGGAAACGGGCCCGATTTCAGTAAATCCAAACCCCAGATTCTGAAAAGCCTTCATCCCGGTTAAGTGAGGATCAATCCTGCCGCTTAATCCGACTGGAGTGGAAAAATGATCGCCAAATACATTTTTCGCAAGCTTGCTGGAGGGTTCCATATGACCAAGAAATTCGATTAATCCTTCCCCTATACGGCTGGATGAAATCATGCTCATTCCGCGATGGATAAACTCCCGGCTGAAGGAAGGCGGCAGCTTCTGAAGTATGGGCTTAAAAATAGGATGATACGACCAATCCGGCAAATAAACACCTCCCATTTTTATCTATTTTAGCATATGCGTTTGGATGGACAGGTTGTTTATTGTGGTAAAGTAATGCTCTTTCTATTTTAATAATTGGAGCATTAAGATTTCATAGCCATTAACAAGGCTGCAAAATGTTTATTTTTATTGCAAATGCAACAAAAATAAGTTAGATTGAATACATAGTATTATTGCATTTACAACAAAAAACGTGTTGAGGAGTTGAGTACACTGGAAATTCTCCGTGAAATTGGCATGATCGCGAGGGCGCTGGATTCCATAAGCAATATCGAATTTAAAGAGCTTGACCTTACAAAAGGACAGTACCTGTACCTTGTGCGAATATGTGAAAATCCAGGAATTATTCAGGAAAAGTTAGCTGAGAAGATAAAAGTAGATCGGACAACGGCAGCCCGTGCGATTAAAAAGCTTGAACTGAATGGCTTTATAGAAAAGAAAGACGATGAACAGAACAAGAAAATCAGGAGGCTCTTCCCAACAGAGAAGGGGAAAAATGCTTTTCCTTTTATAAAAAGAGAACATGAATATTCCAACGCGATTGCCCTAGAGGGATTTTCCGAGAAAGAAGCAGCAACCGTTTTCAAGCTGCTTCAAAGGGTTAGAAAAAATGTAGAGAAAGACTGGGAAAATGTAAAAAAGGGGAACAAGAGAAATTATTAAGGGAGAGGCATAATGACTATTAATATGAAAAAATGTACGCTTGAAGATTTAAGAAGACTTCAGGAAATTAGTTATGAAACCTTTAATGAAACGTTTAAGGAACAGAATTCACCCGAAAATATGGAAGCCTATTTGGAAAAGGCATTTAACCTAAAGCAATTGGAAACTGAACTATCCCAACCTTCATCACAGTTCTGCTTTGTTGAATTTGAAGGCGAGACTGCCGGGTATTTAAAGGTTAATACCGATGAGGCTCAGACTGAAGAAATGGGCGATGAAGCACTCGAAATCGAGAGGATTTATATCAGAAGTTTATTTCAGAAACAGGGGCTTGGTAAATATCTGTTCCATAAAGCCCTGGAAGCTGCGGTGGAACTTAATAAAAAGAAAATTTGGCTGGGTGTATGGGAAAAAAATGAAAAGGCAATTGCCTTTTATAAGAAAATGGGGCTTGTCCAAACTGGATCCCACTCTTTTTATATGGGTGATGAAGAACAAACGGATTTTATAATGGTCAAGATTCTCAAATGATTTTTTCGAAGGGCGGATGATTATGTATATTCCAAAATACTATAAAGTCACAAATGCGGATGAAATTTGGGAGTTTGTTCAAAGTAACTCGTTTGGCACGATGGTCTCGACAAAACAAGGAAGACCCATTGCTACTCATCTGCCATTGCAGTTAATTATAGAAGGAGATACGTGCTATTTAACAGGGCATATGGCATATGGGAATCCGCAATGGAGAACATTCGAAGCCTCTGAAGATGTGCTGGTGATGTTCCAGGGGCCACATGCTTATATTTCTTCCTCCTGGTATGAGGAAGAAAATGTCCCAACATGGAATTATCAGGCTGTCCATGTATATGGCGAAGCCGGTATTCTGAGCGAAGAGGAATTAAAGCAGGACCTGGCCATGCTGCTACAAAAATATGAAAAACATCGCAAAAATCCAGTCTTATGGGATAAGCTTTCTCCGGAGCTTTTAGAACAGCAGATAAAAGGAATTGTTGGATTCAAGATTAAGGTAAAGGAAATTCAAGCTTCCGATAAATTAAGCCAGAACCGGAATGAAAGAGACTATCAAAACATCATTCATAAACTCTATGAAGAGAATGATTTTGATTCTAAGCAAATGGCCCAGGTGATGGAGGGGAAGGTAAAAAAGGGATTATAGGTTAGCAGGGAAGCAGAGGAAATAAAATATCCCTCTGTTTTTTTAGCATCTGGAATATTATGTTAGTATTGATATAGAGAGATAAGCAATCAGGGAGATGGTAGTGTGGAGAGAAGAGTTGAATTATTTTCAGTAGACGATGTGACCATCGAGTATTCCGTTATTGGGAAAGGTGAACCTATTTTTGTTTTTCATGGAGGACACTCAAATTGCAACGAAGAATTTGGATATAAAGGTTTAGTAGAGAATGGATATTCCATCATTACCCCGTCAAGGGCAGGATATGGAAAGACTTCAGAAGCGATAGGGGAAAGTTTAACTGCTGCATGTGAATATTACGCAAAATTGGTAGACCATCTTCGCATTGAACAGGTTCATATACTGGCTATATCGGCTGGCGGCCCAACAGGTATCCGATTTGCCTCTTTATTTCCGGAAAGAGTTAAAAGTCTTACCTTAGAGAGTGCGGTTTCAAAGGAATGGCTTACACCGAAGGATCTGGAGTATAAGGCAGCCCACATTATCTTTCGGCCATCTGTTGAAGGGTTCACATGGAAGATGCTTAGTTTTTTCAGTAATTCCTTTTCAAAGGTAATGTTCAACATGATGTCTTCGCAGTTTAGTTCCCTCTCAAAAGAAGACATTAAACAAAGAATTGGTGACAATGATATTGCGGAATTTAAAAAGATGAATAACCGTCAGCGATCAGGCAGTGGTTTTCTTATTGACATTAAACAAACCAAGGAATTAACCGGCCAAGATTTAAGATCCATCGCCTGTCCTGTTTTGATTCTTCATAGTAAAAATGACGGTTTTATTCCACTGAAACATCCTTATCACGCCCACAAAAATATTCCACACTCTGAACTCAGCGTACTTGATTCTTGGGGACATTTAATCTGGATAGGTAAATTAGCATTTGAAAGGGATGAGAAACTCACTACTTTTTTGGAGTCACATAAGCTTGAGGATTCTTTTTTTTATGAAACGTAACATTTACTAAATCATACATTAGGTATAGGGGGAAAAAGGTTTTAAAGGGAGGTGAAACCTCGGTATGAAAATCATTTTATTTTTGGAGATCGGAAGAGCGTCGT
>NZ_CAXQGS010000139.1:0-7136 GCF_964223445.1 Cytobacillus sp. | reverse complement strand
GTTCCAGAACATTTTCGCCTGGCTGTAATGGTCCTTGAAGCTGTCGCTGCGCTCGCGAACTTTGCGTCCTTCGACTTTTTCCTGATAATGAACATAGCCGCCCTCATCTGCTGTGGCAGGACTTGGATCATTATTCTGCATAGAGTTTTTATGATAGGCAACCGGCCCTTTATTAATCGTCATGCGATGGTATCCGTCATACTGATTATTATGGAACGGACAAACAGGACGATTGATTGGGATCTCATGGAAGTTCGGCCCTCCCAGGCGGATCAGCTGGGTGTCTGTATAAGAAAATAATCGTCCCTGCAGCAGCGGGTCGTTAGAAAAATCAATGCCGGGTACGACATGGCCCGGATGGAAGGCAGCCTGCTCCGTTTCTGCAAATACATTATCCTGATTGCGGTTCAGCGTCATTTTTCCAATGATCTTAACCGGGACCATTTCCTCAGGCCACAGCTTTGTCGCATCCAGAATATCAAAATCAAAGGAGAATTCATCTTCTTCATCAATCATCTGAACACCAAGCTCAAATTCAGGGTAATCCCCCATTTCGATGGCTTCCCAAAGATCACGGCGGTGGAAATCCGGATCCTTTCCGGCAAGTTTTTGGGCTTCGTCAAAGACAAGTGAATGCGTTCCGAGAACAGGCTTCCAGTGGAATTTTACAAAGCGCGCCTTGCCCTGCTCGTTCACAAATCGGAACGTATGAACACCAAAGCCCTCCATCATGCGGAAGCTGCGCGGAATGGCACGGTCTGACATCGTCCACATAATCATATGGGCTGTTTCAGTATTGTTGGCTGCAAAATCCCAGAATGTGTCATGGGCAGTTGAGGCCTGCGGCATTTCGTTATGCGGCTCCGGCTTGAATGAATGAACGAGATCAGGGAATTTGATGGCATCCTGGATGAAGAATACCGGAATATTATTGCCGACTAAGTCGTAGTTGCCCTCTTCGGTATAAAACTTTGTCGCGAAGCCGCGGGCATCACGTACAGAGTCTGCCGAGCCTCGGGAACCGGCAACAGTCGAGAAACGGACAAAGACCGGGGTTTTGACGGATGGATCCTGCAGAAACTTTGCCTTGGTATAGTCTGCCATGGATTCATACACCTGGAAGTAGCCATGTGCACCAAAACCGCGGGCATGGACAACCCTTTCAGGAATGCGCTCATGGTCAAAGTGCGTCATTTTTTCCCTGAAGTGAAAGTCCTCCATCAAAGTCGGGCCTCGGGAACCGGCTTTTAACGAATGCTCATCCTCTGAAACCTTGACTCCCTGATTGGTCGTCAGCTTCTTGCCTGTGTTATCCATGCGGAACTCCTCAAGCTGCTTGTCCTTACTGTGCTCATTTACGCCTTTGTTTTGCGGATCTTGTTTCAAATGGTCATCCTCCTTATATAAAGAAGCAATTGCTTCTTGGCTACGATGTAAACTATGTATCTATATGTTGGAATACCCCAGAATTAAGGCTGTAAACGGCAAAATAAAAGAAAGCAGCTAAAAACCGCTTTCCTCTCAGGCATGTGGGCTAATCTCTGTTTTAGGCTGATCTGTGTCTCTCAGCAGCTTGATAAAGGTCCTTTTTTGCAGATGATACAGGATTAGTACCAGAATACTGCCTCCGCATGCAGCCAGCAGGAGCCAGACAGGAAATTTTTCGAGTAAAAACCCAAAAAAGATAAAGCCGAGTGGTGTCATGGCACTTGCCCCTGTTTCAAGGAGTGACATCACCCTCCCCCGATAGGCATCAGGCGTGCCTTTTTGCAGCAGAACCATTACTGGAATGTTGATTACCATGATAACTGAAGATAGCAGCAGGACCATGCCTATTAAATAAGGAAACATGATGCTGTTTGAAATGCCCATTAAGCCGGGAAAATTCGGGAGGCCAAGCAGAGCTATGATAAGGGACATGGCCATTACGCCCCCAAAAATGGTCACTTCTTTTCTCTTTACCTCGGGACGGGCAGATAGAACGACCGACATTATCAGCATACCGACGGAAAAGGCTCCTTCAATGATGCCCAGCTGGAGTGAACTCATTTCCCGCACAGTCAGAACCAGATAAGGCATGGCGACGGGAAAAACCGCAAACCAAAAATTCAGCCAGATGCTAATAATAATGAGATGTTTTATAAACGGCTGATTTTTCACATATGAAACACCCATTTTCAGATCGTAGATCATCCCATTTTCTCCTGGTTTTTCTTTTTTCTCTGCAAATAGATTGTATTGAATAAGTAAGCTGGTGATGCCGGAGACTGTGAAGGCGATGACGTTGATAAGCATGAAGACTGATAGATGAAAGATGCCAAAGAAGACGCCCCCTAGAACGGGCCCTAGGATGGCGGATGATGAAGCTGCGGCCTGATTGAGTGACATCGCTTTTTGCAGAGTATCAGGACCGACCATGTTGTAAATCGCTGAAGTGACTGCCGCTGAATAAAAGGTATTCAAAATGCTTAAAACGGCTGTGGCTGTGTAAAGGAGCCAGATTTCCTGTGTGACCAAAAGGTAGAACAGCAAAATGGCGATAAGCCAGACTGCACAGGCAAAATCGGAAATAATGATGATTTTTTTGCGGTCCCATCTGTCACTGAGTGCGCCCGCAACAGGGGAAAGCAGGATTCTTGGCAGTGCACTAAGTATGAGGGTTATGGCAAAATTCAGGCTGGACCCTGTTTCTGCAAGGATATATAAGCCAATGGCAAAGCCGTAAATGGAGGAACCGAGCACCGCTGTCAATTTCCCTGCCAGAAACAGTGTTAAATTTCTTTTAATCTGTGCTTCCATCTATTCTTCCTCCTCGGAATCAAGCAATTTGAAGCTGCAGGAAACCTCATAAGAATTGCGCTTTAGAGCTCCCTTTACGCTCTTTTCCATGTATTTAACCATCAAATCATAAAAATCGTCCTGAAATCCCTTTAATTCTTCTTCTGTGAGGGAGATGTTTATTCCCATGCTGCTGCAGCTTTCTCCTTTCTCCTGTCCGCTTTCTTTCAAGTTGAATTGGGTCGCTTTTGAACGGTAATACTTTTCGATAATTCCCCTGTTTTCTTTCGTCTCCTCAATCTCGAGTATTCCGCCTTTATAAAGCTGCTGAATATGGTAATGAATGCTTCCCGCAGACTTCCCAAGCTCTTCGGCAACCTGTTTGGCTGTCATGGGACTTTTAGCGAGAAGATATATAATTTTAATCCTTAACGGGCTGGATATCAGCTTCTGCTGTTCAAGATTGATCTCCATCGTTTTCTTGATTAAATCCAAGTTAGTTCACCCTTTCTAATTCATACATTCTAATTTTATTATACGTTCTAAAAAATTAGAATGATACATTTTTTTAAAATAAATAAAAATACAAATCCGTTATAACAGTTTATCTTTTTACAGGAATTCTTTGTCCCACCCTCCACAATTTCGTATTTTCTGACAATATTATATAAAAAAAGCAAATGAGTATTGTCATAAATAGTAAAACAATATAGAATTTTCTTATAACCTCACAAAGAGGCAGGTGAAACGGTGGAAATCACAAAGCATTTTTTCTTTAATCTATCGCTCTTGATCGTCATCTTGTTTATTGTGCTGGTATGGGCAGAAAAGAGCTCTAAATTCAGGTTTTCCAAAGGCTGCTCATTTATATGGCTTTTGTTTATGATCTGGATATGCTTTCAATTTTCCTATCAGCCAAGCCCGCATTACTTTTTTGATTTACGATTAATACCTGTCATCATCGGCGGTTTATATGCGGGTATTGGCCCCGTATTGGCCGGGTCTGTAATTTTGATGAGAAGTTTTTATGGAATAGAACCTGGGTTTTATTCTAATATTCTTTTATATTTGCCCCTTGGAATTATTCTTTGGAGGCTCTATCCCTGGTTTTGGAAGCAGGTGCCGCGAAAAAGGATTCGCCTTTCAATTATCGTTACCCTGATTTTAAGTGTGCTGACTGTTGTGGTTATGGAATTATCGGTGCCCCCTCAGAATCGGTTTGATGCCTGGTTTGCCTACCTGGTGATTCCGCCATTAGGCGTCTTCATGATTTCATATGTATTTGAGTTTGCCAAAAGAAATCTGGATATACGTGAAAATCTCGTCCGGGCAGAAAAACTTGAAGCTGTCGAGCAAATGGGAGCAGCCATCTCACATGAAATTCGCAATCCGCTGACGGCTGCAATCGGATTTGTTCAGCTCTTGCAGGAACAGCGGCTGCCGCCGCGAAAAAGGGTTGAGTATTTGGGCATCGTAAAAGCCGAATTGGAATCGGCTGAGCAGGTCATTCAAAATTATTTAACCTTTTCGAAGCCATCTTTAGATAAGATCGAAGAAATTAATGTAAAAAAAGAACTGATGCAAGTTATGAATATATTAAAACCGACCGCCAACCAGAATTCCGTAGAGATCAATGCCCATTTTGCCCTTCTCGGATCGATTAAAGGTGATCGGCAGAAATTCCACCAATGCTTTTTGAATGTGATAAAAAATTCAATTGAGGCCATGCCGCGCGGCGGGCAATTATACATAGAAACGCACTATAGCAGCAGCCAGATCACGATCGAAATAAAAGACACCGGTGTCGGCATGACGTCCGATCAGCTTCAGCGTTTAGGCGAACCCTACTATTCCACCAAAGGCTCCAAAGGGACCGGCCTCGGAATGATGGTCGTGTTCAGTATTGTAAGGGCCATGGATGGCAATGTTCGCGTCAAAAGCGAAGTCGGTAAAGGCACCATTTTCAGCTTTACTTTTCCGAACTTTAAATCGGAGATACATAATGAATGAAAAAAACAGCAGCGGCATCCTGCTGTTTTTTTACTGGCTTAATATGATTTTATCCGCTTCACCTCAAGATGCTTCGTGCAGTTATACAGCTCACAGTCCCACTGGCTTTCTTTGATCAAAAGCTTTGTGACGGATGTGTTTTTCAGCGGGGAGGACAGATCTGTCTGCGGCACCAGTTCTCTTAACAGATGGCGGATGAAGGAGCCGTGGCTTACGATCAGCACGTTTTCGCCCGGGTGCTTATCTGTAATTTCCTGCAGGAATTCAAGTCCTCTATTAATGATGCTTTCTTTCGGCTCAAAACCGAGGTCCATTTCCCGCCAGTCTTTGCCCCATTTTTCAAGACGCTCTGCTTCGGTTGTACCTTCAATCATCCCGCCGCCGACTTCTCTTATTCGGGGATCGAGGTAAAGGGGGATGGAACTGATTTTCTCCTGGATGGCTTCTGCAGTCTGCTTTGCCCTTATGAGATTACTTGAGTAAATCACATCCCAGCTTTCTTCGCCAAGCCGTTCTGCCAGGCGTGCTGCCTCAGCCAACCCTTCCCCATGGAGGGGAATATCCGAGCTGCCCTGTGCCCGTCCCTCCTTATTCCAGGCTGTAATCCCGTGTCTGATCAATCCGATTTTTGTCATCTGTTCACACGTCCTTTCTTTTCAATTGATTGTTATTTTATAAAAATAGTCGAATCTCTAATCTAATTAAAAAGAGCGGTGCTTGCCGCTCCTGAAGCTAATCTACTTTTCTTATGCTTGTGAAAGGATACCAGACAAATTCGCTGACGCCGATGATTCGTTCCTTCTCAATAAATCCGAGCCCATTTCGGCTGTCCAGGCTGACAAGGCGGTTGTCGCCCATCACAAAATAGTGATCTTCCGGAATAGTGAGGGGGCCGAAGTCACCGGTCAGTCTGCTGACAATTCCTTCTGCTGCTTCGCGATTTTCTGAGAGATAGTCTTCATCCCATTGCTTGCCGTTTATATACAGATGGTCATCTTTCATTTCCAATTCATCGCCGGGGAAACCTATTAATCTTTTAACATAATTTTTTTCTTCGCCCTTAATGATGACAATATCGCCTCTGTCCAGTTCTTCAAATTTATTTACGAATATTTTTTCCTCGTCATGAAGGGTTGGATCCATGGAGGCTCCTTCCACATAGTAAGGTGAAAAAAGGAAGACCCTGATCACCATTGCGATTCCAAAGGCAATTAGAAGGGATTTCAGCCAGCTTGCTATTTCATGCTTATTCAATGTGTTCCACCAAAGCTTTCTGCACCCATATACCTGTCTTTGATTAAGGTGCGGTGATGAAGTTCATGGCCGGCAATGATGAAGGCAATGGCACGGGCGGTTACTTCCGTGCCGTTCGCATTCCCGCTCCTTAGCAGTGCCTCATTATCAAGGCTTTTTAGTAAAGCAATCGTGTTTTGGCGGACAAAGAACAGCTGCTCTAATAGTTCCTGGATGCTGAAACGGTTGAATTGACCATTCTTCACATACTCATTATCATCATAGCCCGGCAGCATGGCCATCTCCCCTCTGCCAATGCAAAGCAGGCGGTAGCTCATGATGCGTTCGGTATCTGTGATATGGCCGATGACTTCTTTAACTGTCCATTTTTCCGGGGCATAACGGAAATGAGCCTGATCTTCATTCAGGTCTTTTACCAGATTCATCGTTTCCTTTATTTGCTCATCGAGGGTCTGCAGCAGATCCCCAGCCGGCACTGAGCTGACATATTTTTCATAATAGGGTGCATACTCATTGGATTCAGGCTTCTTTAACATAGTATTCCCTCCCATTCTATTACCTTATTTTACTAAATATCTGTTTGCAGAGCCACTATTAGGTTTGAAAAAGCTTGCCCTGGACTGCTTTAATATAGCGTTCAGCTGACCGCTGTACTGCAAGGTCAGCCTCTTTTTCTATAACTCTGTGAAATGCGTTGTAAATCCGGTCAAATGATAGCGGTTTTATTCTGCCGGCCATTCGTTCTACTGTTTCAGCCGGGAGCGGGATGAGATTCGGATAGCTGTACATGAAGCTGACCCACCCGCTGTCTGCGACAACTTGAATGATGTCGCCGGTGAGCATAATGCCCTTGCCCCCATTCCCATTTTCCCAATGAAGGACAGCACCGCCTTTATAATGGCCGCCGAGGCGGTGGATGACCAGGCCATCATGAAGTTTGAGCGATTCTCCGCTCCAGAATATGATGTGTTCACTGTCCCTCATCACCCATTCCCTGTCGTCTTCATGTATATAGATCGGCACAGTGAATGTTTCCGCCCATTCCACCTGAGCTGAATAATAATGTGGATGAGATCGGAAGAGCACACGTCTGA
>NZ_CAXQGS010000138.1:0-3413 GCF_964223445.1 Cytobacillus sp. | reverse complement strand
GCAAATGGAATAGCTGTCAGCAGAAGGGTTTGGAACATATGCCTGCACTCTTTTTAGAATAGAGAAAGCTGATTTTGTTCAGGAAGGGATTCCAGGCAGCGCGGAAAAGTGTCCAAAACAATTATCGAGTATTTGGATAACCACGGCTGCCTGGAATCCCTTCCTGAACAAAATCAGCTTTCTCTATTCTAAAAAGAGTGCAGGCATATGTTCCAAACCCTTCTGCTGACAGCTATTCCATTTGCATAAAAAAATTGGTTATGGTATAGTTTTATTGGAAATACTAAGAATAACTCTCGCAAAAGGAAGAGTGGGGCAACCCACTCTTTCGTGTTGTGTACGGTTTTTTCCTTATATCGGATCTATGTTAAAACTATATGTTAATTAAAGTTTAGCAGGGCCAATATCTAATTTATTAGTGTAAAACAAGAGCTAAGAATCCAGTAAAAAGGAGGGAAATGAATGAGCAAAGTGACTGAAACGGTGGAACAACTGGTCACCCCTATTGTGGATGAACTTAATTTAGAATTAGTCGACATTGAATATGTAAAAGAAGGGAAAGACTGGTTCCTTCGCGTATTTATTGATAAAGAAACAGGCGTTGATATCGAGGAATGCGGAATGGTCAGTGAAAAGCTAAGCGAAAAGCTTGATGCTGAAGATCCGATTCCATACAACTATTTCTTGGAAGTTTCATCGCCGGGAGCTGAACGCCCTCTAAAGAAAGACAGTGATTTTGTTAAAGCAGTCGGAAAGAATGTTTTCGTTAAAACATACGAACCGATTGATGGAGAAAAGACGTTCGAAGGTGTGTTAACCCAATTTGACGGGGAGACCGTTACGGTTGAAGTGAAAATCAAAACAAGGAAGAAAAGAATCGAAATTCCTTATGAAAAGGTAGCGAATGCCCGTTTAGCTGTTGTTTTCTAATGACAGCTGATTGCGGGCTTGCTTATTAATATAAGCAATTGCTACTCAGTGTTGATCATTTGATAAGAGAAATAAAGGGGGATATAAATCTCATGAGCAGTGAACTTTTGGATGCTCTGACATTGCTTGAGAAAGAAAAAGGGATTTCTCGCGATGTGATTATCGAAGCAATTGAAGCTGCATTGGTGTCAGCCTACCGCAGAAACTTTAACCAGGCACAGAATGTGCGCATTGATTTAAACCTAGGAAACGGAACGATGAGAGTCTTTGCACGCAAAGATGTAGTGGATGAAGTATTTGATCCGCGTCTTGAAATCTCAGTTGAAGATGCTCAAAAGATCAACCCAAACTACCAGGTGGAAGATGTGGTTGAAATGGAAGTAACTCCTAAGGACTTTGGGCGCATCGCTGCCCAAACGGCCAAACAGGTTGTTACACAGCGTGTCCGTGAAGCGGAGAGAGGCATCATTTATTCTGAATTTATCGACCGTGAAGAAGATATCATGACGGGAATTGTTCAGCGTACAGATCCTAAGTTCATCTATGTGAGCCTTGGAAAGATTGAAGCGATCCTTCCGGCAAACGAACAAATGCCAAATGAGCGTTATCAGCCCCATGACCGCATTAAAGTCTTTATTACAAAAGTAGAAAAGACAACAAAAGGACCGCAAATTTTTGTCAGCAGAACACATCCTGGCCTGCTGAAGAGATTATTTGAAATTGAAGTGCCTGAAATTTATGATGGAACTGTTGAAATCAAATCCGTTGCCCGTGAAGCAGGGGACCGTTCTAAGATCTCCGTTCATTCAGACAATGAAGAAGTTGATCCGGTAGGTTCATGTGTAGGACCTAAGGGCACACGCGTACAGGCAGTAGTAAATGAGCTTAAGGGCGAAAAAATTGATATTGTAAAGTGGTCTTCTGATCCGGTGGTTTTCGTTGCCAATGCACTAAGTCCATCTAAGGTGCTTGACGTAATCGTAAATGAAGATGACAAAGCGACAACAGTTGTAGTTCCGGATTATCAGCTTTCCCTGGCAATCGGAAAGCGCGGCCAGAATGCAAGACTTGCAGCCAAGCTTACAGGCTGGAAAATTGACATCAAATCAGAAACAGATGCCCGTGAAGCCGGAATTTACCCGCGGGATGAAACACTGTTGAACTTTGATAATGATGATTATGAAAACGAAGACTACGAAAATGAGGAAGACTTCGATTTTCAGGATGAACTTTTAGAGGGAAAAGAATAGGGAAGAGGTGAATGATCGTGAACAATCGTAAAAAAGTTCCTTTGCGAAAATGTGTCGCTACCGGTGAAATGAGGCCGAAAAAAGAACTCGTTCGCATCGTTCGCTCCAAAGAAGGGGAAGTATCTGTAGACCCAACCGGTAAAAAATCAGGGCGCGGGGCTTATCTTTCCAAAGAAAAGGAAGCAGTTTTGTTAGCAAAGAAGAAGAATATCTTAGCCAATCATTTAGAAGTTTCCATTGATGAAGCTATCTATGAAGAACTCTTGGAGTTAATAGAGAAGGAGAAACGGCAATCCAAATGAACTCAAATCAATGGATGTCATTGCTTGGCTTAGCCAATCGGGCACGGAAAATTACTTCGGGAGAAGAGCTTGCTGTTAAAGAGATCAGAAACGGTAAAGCAAAGCTTGTTTTGCTGTCTGCAGATGCATCCGCAAATACGGCAAAGAAAGTTACAGATAAATGTAAATCATTTGGGGTTCCTTATAAGCTGATTCAAAACCGGGAAATGCTCGGTAAGGCTATAGGGAAGGAAGCCCGCGTTGTTGTGGCAGTGTTAGATGCCGGATTTGCAAAAAAGCTGTTAACGTTGCTCGATTAATACTAGCGGGGGTGAAAGTATGAGTAAAATGCGCGTATATGAATATGCGAAAAAACATAACATTTCAAGCAAGGATGTTATTACAAAATTAAAAGACATGAATATAGAGGTTTCAAATCATATGACTACAATTGAGCCGGCTGCAGTCCAGAAACTTGACGGAATCTTTATCAAGAATGACAGCCAGTCTCAAAAACAGAGCAAACCTCAAAGCCAGCAAAAACCGCAAGGGAATCAAAAACCGGCTTCAAATAATAGTGCTGTCAACACAACAGCTCCTAAAAGCAAGCCTCAGAATAAACCAGCCGAAAACAGAAACCAGGGACAGGGCAGCCAGTCCGGCAAAAGCTTCTCCGGAAATAACCGGGGCAATAGCAACAATAGAAACAATAATAACAACAACCGAAACAATAACCGAAACAACAATAAGAATAAAAATAACAAAGGAAAACAGCAGCAGCAGACTCATGTGGCCCCAGCTCCTAAAAAGGTGAAGGAGCTTCCTTCAAAAATTACTTTCAGCGAATCACTGACTGTAGCGGAACTGGCAAAGAAGCTGCACCGCGAACCTTCTGAAATCATTAAAAAGCTATTCATGCTGGGTGTTATGGCAACAATTAACCAGGATCTTG
>NZ_CAXQGS010000137.1:0-2683 GCF_964223445.1 Cytobacillus sp. | reverse complement strand
CGCCGTTTACCGCTCCGAAAACGAAGAAACCAACAAGCAAGGAAGATAATAACTTGTGCTTTAGAATATATTTCATTCCAAGATTAAAGTCCCTGAGGACAATCGCGATATTTAAGTCTTTAAGATTATGGCCGCCATTCGGCAGGCGGACTTCTTCGGGTATACGGCAGGATCTTATTAATAATGCACTAATGATAAAGGTAAGAGCATCAGTCATAATGGCGCCGTATACTCCCACTGTCCAGTATACAAAAATGCCAAGGCCATTTCCGAACAGCATAAAAAGACTCATCACAACCTGGTTTAGACCCGCTGCAGTGGTATAATCTTCGCTTTGCAATATTCCTTGAATCATTGCATGCTCAGCGGGAAAGAAGAATTTCTGGATTGCACTCCTCAGGAACAATACTGTAAATACCAGCGGCATCCAGCCTATGATAACAGTCAGCAAAAGTACAATTGATAATAATGAGCTGATCCAGTCACAATAATAAGCAATTTTCTGGCGATCCATCCTATCGGCAAACACTCCAACTAAAAAAAACACCGCCAGAGTCGGAACAGAGAACATCAATTCAGTTAATGTAGCATAAAAAGGCTGATCCGAGAAACGGTCAAGCAAATAAAACATGAATGCAGTTAAACCAATCGTGCTGCCCATCTGAGAAGTAAAGTTAGCGAAAAACAATTTAACATAGTTGGCATTTTGAAAGATTTCTTTGAATTTTTTCATCCCTTTTACCTCAGTTTCCCGGTTTATATCACCAGTTTAAATAGTGACAAACGATTGATTAAGCGGCTCCTGATGGTTTTTATCTCCTTCTCGAGACTGAAAGTGCCTCAATCCCGATATATTTAACGACTTAAAAAAGGTAATTATTCACACTTTGATTCACGATGGTTTACGGTTCAGATTACATGGGTAAATCTCTAGTACAACCACATCATTAATCGATCAATATATAAAATACTTTTTGAAAGGGAGATTTATAAAATGAAAGAAATTATTTCTACCAATGTTTTAGTCCAAAATAGGTTCACAATGAAGAAAATGCTTGAAATTTATCAAGGAGCAAAACAATTTGAAGGCACTACATACCTCTACAGCAAACACAAAGCTGTGGATGCCTCAAACCTGTCTAAATTAGTGTCTTTCCTATTAACAGTGAAGCCGCAGACGACCCTAAAGATCATTGTTGAAGGAAATGAAGTTCAGAAGCATCTGGAAGACATCAAAGAAATGTGCAGCAACCATGTTTCAGTGCTGCGCATGTCAGAAAAACGCTTAATCAATTCCGCTGAAACATTTCAGCTATAAATGACCATTTTATTGCAAAGTGATTGGAGTGAAGATAGATGATACGTACAATTTTTATGGTAGTTGGAGCGATTGTGGTAATTGGCGCGATAATCAGCTGGTTATTCTAAATAATTTCTATAAAAAAAGGCCGAATGGCCTTTTTTTATTTATATGCAATGGCAATTGGCTGATAAAAACCAGATTCTTCAGGGTGAAGCCATTTTACCTGCCGGAAACCAGCTTCCAGCAGCAGCTGCTTTAGGTCCTCCCTTTTATAGGCCCTATACTGGGAATTTCTTTCCGACACATCCCAGGTTCCGTCTTTTTCCGCCATTGTGAAATGCCGCAAATCATATACGTCAGAATTTTGATGCCAATCCCACAGCTGAAAGGTTATGGTATTTTTCCTTCTTGCAGGCAAGGTAGACGAAGGCCTTTCTTTATGTATTGCATCGTAATTTCTGGTAGAAAAAAGAAAAATGCCTTCCTGGCTGAGGGAACAGTATACCTCCTTAAGTGCCTCTAGGCAATCCTTATCGGTAATGAGGTGCGGCAAGGCGTTATCCATAGAGATGATTGCTTGAAAAGAATCGCTGCTTACAGATGACAATGCCCTCATATCTGCCTGAAAAAATTGGATGTTCAGGTGTCTCAGTTCCGCTTCCCTTATTGCCCTTTCTATAGACTTTCCGCTAATGTCAGACGCTGTTATTTTATATCCTTTTTTAGCTAGTCCTAAAGCCTGGGTTCCAATGCCGCAGGAACAATCCAAAATAGATGAGGATTTTTTTATGCCCTCTGCCGTTAATAAATTATCCAGCACCTCTCCCTGTCTGGCAATGGAACAATCCCAGTCCTCAAAAATCAAGTGATAATCTCCTGCTAATTCATCATAAAATTTTTCTGCCATGACGGCCCACCTCCTAAAAAAAGAGTACAGATTTTCACTGTACTCCTTACGTGTATATTGTTAATCATCCTCTTTTTCTTTATCTTTCTTTTTATCTTTTTCCTTCTCTTTCTCTTTGCCTTTTTCCTTCCCTTTATTCCATTTATCTTTCCATTTTTCCTTTTCTTTTTCAATTTTTTCTTTTATCTTCGCTGTTTCTTTTCTAATGTTTTCCTCCCATGCTTTTCTTTGCTGCTCCCTTTGCCTCTGTTCCATCAGGCCAGCAATTTGAGGGACATTAAATGATTCTGCTTCCTGGTTTTTCAGGGCTTCTCCCATGATTTCGCGGAATATTGGAGCCGTGCCTTCACTGCTGGAGGTTGTAAGATAGTTTTTTGCATCTGTCTTATCGTGGCCAACCCACACAGCACCTACCAGCTGTGGTGTATAGCCGACAAACCATTGGTCTTTAACGCCATCTATGCCTTCAGATC
>NZ_CAXQGS010000136.1:0-74391 GCF_964223445.1 Cytobacillus sp. | reverse complement strand
CAGCCTGGAAGAGACTGCGAAATCTGCAGTCTTTATGCCGGGGAGGTCTATTATCTTTAAATAAAAAAGGGCGATGCACAATCGCCCTCTCCGGTCATTCCACTCTAAATGCCTTCACTCTTTTTATGGGGGAGCTTTGATTGCTTCCATCCCCATAATAGACATGAACTGGTCCATCTTCTTTTAAAGGTTTACCATCCTGTGAAAACCCCAATATTAATTCCTCGGCTTGAGATAGAGTTAAACGGGCCTCCCCATCTTCGCTTTCGATGATAACGATTTCTGCATTGTCCTTCGGTTCTGCATTCTTTAGGAATGGTTTAAAAGGTATGCCGAATGTGCCTGTAAGAACCTTTTCTTTTTCAAATTTCTTTTCTGTTTTAAGTGTTGGAGGAAATACTGCACCTTCCATGATTTCTCTATCCCAATGCTTTGAGACTGCTTTGGTATATTCCTCAAGTTCATTTTTCCTGATATATTCCTGATTAAAGTATGTTGTTAAATCGATTCTCCGATCATCGAATATCCAGACTCCTGGATCTAAGGTGATTTGGTATTTAACGTTTCCTTTAAAGGCAATTATATTCTCCATTTTGAACCTCCTGGCAGTTCTATGTATGCTTTAAGTATGTATGTTTAAGTATACAGATTTTTAAACTGCTTGTCAGTCGTTCAATTGGTAAAGGCGATTTTAATGAACAGGACGAATCCTGGAGTGTGGCTGATGACATGCCATATTAGCGGTGTTCTGCTGAAAAACCAGAATCATTTCTCTTCGGAATCCCTTATTATCCTTGCTTTTTTCCAAGCTTAAGTATAAAATTTATAGATAGGATAATCGCTCGGAAATGGAGGGATTGAAAGTTGGCTTCTGACATGATTATTGATCACAAAGAAAAAGCAAATGCTCTATTAAAGGCGGATGCTGCTAAAATATTAAAATTAATTAAGGTGCAAATGGATAACCTTACTATGCCTCAATGTCCTCTATATGAGGAGGTTCTTGATACCCAGATGTTTGGTTTATCCAGAGAAATAGATTTTGCTGTCCGTCTTGGATTAATTGAAGAGGCTGAAGGCAAGGCTATTTTAGATGAATTGGAAAGGGAGCTATCCATTCTCCACGAAGCCTCAGTAAAAAAATAAAAAAAAACTCAAACATCTTTTAAAGATTGTTTGAGTTTTTTTATAACTGGATGAACTTTTAAAAGAATTGAAATAGTATATCTATAAGAAAAGAATAGCCCTATTTGTATAACTTAATTTTAAATTAGTATGACATAATTATAGAATTTTTTTCTTTGCTGTGTTACAGTTAAATTAACTTTTCTTTTCTTCAAAGCAGGATATTCAATACTATAGTAGAATAAGTAATAAACTTAGAAGATAAGGGAAGAGGGCTGGATGTTTAAAAAAATATTAAAATCATATGATTATACCCTGATTATTGCAGTAGCCCTGTTATCTGTTTTTGGACTCATTATGGTTTTCAGTGCAAGCATGGTAACAGCTGTTCAGATATATGGTCAGGAAAGCGACTTTTTTTATAATAAGCAAAAAATGCATTTAATTATCTCAGCAATTGTTTTTATTATTGTCGCTCTATTTCCTTACAAAGCTATGCAAAGCAATAAATTTCTTGTTCCGATGGTGTTCATTTCGTTATTCGGCCTGATTGCGCTATTTATCTTTGGAAAAGTAGCCGGAGGGGCGATGAGCTGGTTTGAAATCGGGAGCAGAAGCCTTCAGCCTGCAGAATTTGTCAAGCTTTCAGTTATCATATATTTAGCAGCTGTCTATGCAAAAAAGCAGCCCTATATTAATGAGTTTAATAAAGGGGTTCTTCCCCCGCTTGCATATCTGATTCTAGCCGCTTTGCTTGTTGCAGTTCAGCCAGACTTTGGTTCCGCGATGATTATTTTTCTGGTAGCTGCTGCCGTAATTTTTACATCAGGCATGAATTTCAAAAACATATTTAGACTTGGACTATTCGGAGTATTGTTAGCTGCGCCTTTTATCCTTCTTCTAAAAGATAAGATTTTTGCACCTTATCGAATGGGAAGGGTTGAAGCTTTTAGAGATCCTTTTGGTTCCGAATTCGGGTATCAGCTTTCTAATTCCTATATTGCCCTTGGTGCAGGCGGATTAAAAGGGCTGGGCCTTGGTGAAAGTATACAAAAGCTTGGTTATCTTCCTGAAGCTCATACAGACTTCATAATGGCTGTAATCGCAGAAGAGCTTGGGGCATTTGGAGTAGGTTTTGTGATATTGCTTCTCGGGTATATTGTCCTGAGGGGAATCTTTATCAGTTTAAAGTGTAAAGATGCTTTTGGCAGCTTATTGGCTATTGGCATATCCGCGATGATAGGAATTCAGGCATTCATCAACCTTGCAGGGATTTCCGGTGTTATGCCGCTGACTGGTGTCACACTTCCTTTTATCAGCTATGGAGGTTCATCTCTGCTTCAGCTTTCGATTGCTATGGGGATTTTAGTAAATGTCTCAATGTTTGTGAATTATGAACAAAAATACAAAAATAAAGATGAGCAGACAAAACCGGAATCCATGGAACTGGCTTCCGAAAAATCATTTTCCATTCGTAAATAAGCACAGAAAATTTTTCAGTGCTTTATTTATACATCAATCAGCAGAAGCTGATTACATAATTGCTTCCATCAGGGAGCAGCCAATCAAGGTAATATAGGCCGGCTAGCGGGAAACCCACCCGGCCTCAACTTGAATTTGGCAGAATATTGCCAAAAAATACATAAAGACGGGGTGTTTTGATTGAGCCGAAGAATTAACAAGGTATTAGTAGCCAACAGAGGAGAAATTGCCATTCGTGTGTTCCGTGCCTGCACAGAGCTGGATATCCGGACGGTAGCCATCTATTCTAAAGAGGACTCCGGATCCTATCACCGCTATAAAGCAGATGAAGCTTACCTGGTAGGAGAGGGAAAAAAACCGATTGATGCCTATCTTGATATTGAAGGAATTATTGACATTGCGAAAAGCAGTGATGTCGATGCCATTCATCCAGGATACGGATTTCTGTCTGAAAATATAGAATTCGCAAAACGCTGCGAGGAAGAGGGCATCATATTTATCGGTCCTGCATCTAAGCATCTGGACATGTTTGGAGATAAAGTTAAAGCAAGAACGCAAGCACAGCTTGCTGAAATTCCGGTTATTCCAGGCAGTGACGGCCCTGCAGAAAGTCTGGATGAAGTGATTAGCTTTGGCAAAAATCATGGATTCCCGATTATCATAAAAGCTTCACTTGGCGGTGGCGGAAGAGGCATGCGCATCGTAAGGAGCCTGGAAGAAGTAAAGGAATCATATGAGCGTGCAAAGTCGGAAGCTAAAGCTGCTTTTGGCAATGATGAAGTTTATGTTGAAAGATTCATAGAAAGGCCAAAACATATAGAGGTTCAAATCATTGGTGACCATGAAGGAAATATTATCCACCTATATGAAAGAGATTGTTCAGTCCAGAGGCGTCACCAAAAGGTTGTAGAAGTAGCACCTTGCGTATCCCTTTCTGAAAAATTAAGAGATGATATATGTCAGGCTGCTGTCAATCTTATGAAGAATGTAGACTATATTAATGCAGGAACTGTGGAATTTCTGGTATCAGGTGATCAGTTTTATTTCATTGAAGTAAATCCGCGCGTGCAAGTTGAGCATACGATCACCGAAATGGTAACAGGAGTTGATATTGTACAAACACAAATTTTAGTAGCTGAAGGATATGCGCTGCACAGCAAAGAAGTGGGTGTTCCTGAACAGGAAAATATTCATATTCATGGATTTGCCATTCAATCACGTGTTACAACAGAAGATCCTTTAAATAACTTCATGCCTGATACTGGCCGGTTAATGGCTTACAGATCGGGCGGCGGTTTCGGTGTGCGGCTTGATGCGGGGAACGGTTTCCAGGGGGCAGTGATTACACCTTATTATGATTCACTGCTTGTTAAACTCTCAACACACGCTATGACTTTCCAGCAGGCAGCATCAAAAATGGTGAGGAACCTGCAGGAGTTCCGTATCAGGGGCATTAAAACAAATATTCCTTTCCTTGAGAATGTAGTAAAACACGAGAAATTCTTAAGAGGAGAATATGATACATCATTTATTGATGAAACTCCTGAACTATTCCTGTTCCCGAAAAGGAAAGACCGCGGAACGAAGATGCTTAATTATATCGGGAATGTAACTGTTAATGGATTCCCGGGAATTGAAAAGAAAAAACGTCCGGTATTTGATGAGCCGCGGGTGCCAAAATTAAAATACAGCACAGATTACCAGGACGGGACAAAACAAATTTTAGATAATCAGGGTCCTGAAGGACTAGTTAAATGGATTAAAGAGCAAAAAGAAGTTTTAATTACTGATACAACCTTCCGTGACGCCCATCAATCATTGCTGGCGACAAGAGTAAGGACAAATGACCTGAAGCATATCGCAGAACCGACAGCAAAATTGCTTCCTGATATGTTTTCCTTTGAAATGTGGGGCGGTGCAACTTTTGATGTAGCATATAGATTCCTGAAAGAAGATCCTTGGGAAAGGCTGCTGACATTGCGCGAAAAAATGCCAAATGTTTTATTTCAGATGCTTCTTCGTGCTTCAAATGCAGTGGGATATAAAAACTATCCGGATAATGTAATAAGAGAGTTTGTTGAAAAATCAGCCTATGCTGGCATTGATGTCTTCCGGATTTTCGATAGCCTTAACTGGGTTAAAGGGATGGAAGTTGCAATTGATGCTGTCCGCCAGACAGGAAAAATTGCAGAAGCTTCCATGTGCTATACAGGTGATATTTTGGATCCTGCCAGAACAAAGTACAATCTTAAATACTATAAAGACCTGGCAAAAGAGTTAGAGAATCAGGGAGCCCATATACTGGCAATCAAAGATATGGCTGGTTTATTAAAGCCGCAATCAGCCTACACCCTTATTTCTGAATTGAAAGAGACTGTTGACATTCCGATTCATCTTCATACTCATGATACGAGCGGAAATGGAATTTTCACATATGCAAAGGCTATTGAAGCAGGGGTGGATATTGTGGATACGGCCCTAAGCACAATGGCAGGCTTAACATCCCAGCCAAGTGCTAATTCTTTATATTACGCACTCCAGGGGAATGAAAGACAGCCAAAAATTAATATTCAGGCGCTTGAGCAGTTATCATACTATTGGGAAGATGTGCGCAAATACTACCAGGACTTCGAAAGCGGTATGAAGGCTCCTCATTCAGAAGTCTATCAGCATGAGATGCCTGGCGGACAATACAGTAATCTTCAGCAGCAGGCTAAAGCTGTTGGCCTTGGAGAGAAGTGGGATGAAGTTAAGGACATGTATTCCCGTGTGAATCAAATGTTTGGTGATATTGTTAAAGTTACACCTTCTTCCAAGGTAGTTGGTGATATGGCGTTATTTATGGTCCAGAATCAGCTGACAGAGCAGGATGTTTTGAATAAAGGCAAATCTATGGATTTTCCTGACTCAGTTGTAGAATTGTTTGAAGGCTACTTAGGACAGCCATATGGAGGATTCCCGGCAGAACTGCAAAAGGTCATATTGAAAGACAGGGAGCCAATCACTGTCCGCCCGGGAGAACTTCTTGAAGATGCGGACTTTGATGCCTTAAAAGAAAAACTCTTTAAAGAATTGGGCAGGCAGGTTACAAGCTTTGATGCGATTGCCTATGCACTTTATCCAAAAGTATTTATGGACTATATTAAGACCTGTGAACAATTTGGTGATATTTCTGTTCTTGACACCCCAACATTTCTATATGGTTTAAGACTGGGTGAGGAAGTGGAAATTGAAATTGAGACAGGTAAAACGTTAATCGTAAAATTAGTTTCTATTGGCCAGCCTCAGGCTGATGGCACAAGAATTGTGTATTTTGAGCTAAATGGCCAGCCTCGTGAAGTAAGCATAAAAGATGAAAGTATTAAAGCAACTGTAGCCTCCAAAGCAAAAGCTGATCCGCATAATGAAAGTCATATTGCTGCCAGCATGCCGGGAACTGTAATCAAGGTGCTTGCAGAAAAAGGTGAAAAAGTCGAAAAAGGCGATCACTTAATGATTACAGAAGCCATGAAAATGGAAACAACTGTACAGGCGCCATTCTCTGGAACAGTTAAAGACATCTATGTCTCGAACGGTGAAGCAATTCAAACTGGAGACTTATTGCTGGAGCTCTCAAAATAAAGTGAAACTTCAAATGGGAGGGCTTTTCCCCCACGTATCCTCCATTATTGATTCCACTCTGTCATGAAGTGGGGGGGGTACTGCCCGTTAGACTGCGATAAATAAAACAAAAGAGCTTCGGCGATTGCCGAAGCTCTTTTGTTTTAAGCAATTATGGAATGGAAGTAACGGTCGGGATAGGAGATTCATCATTTTTCTCTTTTTCCCTGACAGCTGAAACAGCAAGCTCATTCTTCCTGCTCCGTGAGGAAAGAAGGATAAAATAGCTTAATAGCCCAAATAAGCAGGAAATAAAGAAGGCGTGGGCAAGAGCTATATACAAGTTAAGTCGGGTTAATACAACTAATGCACCAGCAGCAACCTGAAGCGTTACTAAGATAAATGAAATGATCCAGCCCCAATAAACGACTTTCTGTTCCTTGTAATGCTTAATAGCAAGAAAAGTAATGAAACCGATCCATATGAAAATTAATCCGGCAGCAGCCCGGTGGCCCATTTGCACCCATTCATACATATTTTCCGGAAGAGCGAAAGAACCGTTAAAGCAAAGCGGCCAGTCACGGCAGACTAGACTTGCATTAACATGGCGCACAAGCGCGCCAGTGTATACTACGGCATAGCTGTATATAGAAACTCCAATAATATGTTTCCTCATTCTTTTATCAATAATGAGCTTCTCGGCCTCGAATTTCTTATCTACTTCAAAAATAAGCAAAGTCAAAAGCAGTACTGCTGCAAAAGATATTAAAGAAATCCCGAAATGAAGGGCAAGTACAAAATCAGATTGCCCCCACACTACTGCGGCCGCTCCGATTAAAGCCTGGAGGACAAGGAAGAAGAACGAAGTGAGTGATAAAAACTTTGTTTCCCTTATATGTCCCAATTTTCTCCATGTCCAAATCGATAATATCAGGACCATAAAACCAACTGAGCCTGAAACAAGTCTGTGCGCCAGTTCGATAATCAATTCAGGAGTAATGTCGCTTGGAACAAATTCACCATTGCAAAGCGGCCAGGATTTCCCGCATCCCATTCCGGATTCAGTTTTAGTTACCAGGGCACCGCCGAGCAAAATTAAAAGCATGCCGATAGTTGTAAGAACGGCAAACCATTTTAAAGATCGTTGCAAAGCCTTTCACCTTCTTTAAATATTCTATGTCTATCAATGGGAAAACGATTTAATTACTAAGTATTTGTCCGTTATCTATCTTATCAAAGATTCTATAAAAAGCCATATAGTAATGTGCGTCATTTTACTTTTTCGATAGTACAGGAATAAAGCTTTTTTTACAACAGTAATAAAATTAATAAAGTTAATTATAGTAAAAAAGGTTGAAACTTGTAATGGAGTTTGCTAGAAATATAAAGGGGGTATAAAATGGTAAACCCCTGTCGCGGAAAGTATCACAAAATACATAAAAGTGAGTATATTTTTTCTTCCTTAGTTTTCTGAAGCAGTTTTATTATCTCAAAAAAGCAACCATTCTTTAAGTGGATTTAATTTTTGACACAAATTAGTCATAAATTATTCTAAAAAAATTCACAAAAGAGTTTTAAAGTGTGATTTAATATACAGAGAAATGGTTTAGTTTCATTTAGATAATAAACAGTTTGAATACATTATTAATGGTAGAAAACTATTAGGATTATTATTATTCATCAAGGGTTTACCCCTCGTTTTTTATCGCGAACATAGCTTTGCAGGCATTTATGCTTTATAGTAAGTGTAGTGCAAAGATGCTATTGTCTGCGATAAGAGATAAAGGAGGAAAAGATATGTCTAACTCACGGGCTTTGAGTGATGCTGCTATTGAGGACAGTGAGCGAAGCCTTCAAAAAGATATACCTGAGACTACAGTTTGGAAGGATTTCCTTGCCCTTATCAAAATCGGCATTGTAAACTCCAATCTGATTACAACCTTCACCGGTCTTTGGCTTGCACTGCATTTTTCCGGAAAGGGATTTTTCAATAATCTTGATCTGGTTCTTTATACAGTCATTGGCTCCTCATTGATTATTGCAGGCTCGTGCAGCTTAAATAATTATATTGACCGCGACATTGATCCATTAATGGAAAGAACAAAAGGGAGGCCAACTGTTACTGGGAAAGTAAACCCGGGCAAGGTTGCACTTTTGAGCTTTCTGCTTATTGGCCTTGGTACGGCCTTTTTAATGTTTACAACAGCAGCAGCAGCTGCAATTGGATTAATTGGCGTTTTCAGTTATGTTGTTTTATATACAATGTGGACGAAACGCAGATTTGTATCCAATACGATTGTAGGCAGCATTTCAGGAGCGGTTCCCCCGCTGATCGGGTGGGCAGCTGCCGATGGCAATCTCGACCCAATGGCTTGGGTGCTGTTCGCTATCGTTTTTATCTGGCAGCCTCCTCATTTTTATGCTTTAGCAATGAGAAGGGTGGAAGAATACCGGGCTGCGGGAGTTCCCATGCTTCCAGTTGTAAAAGGGTTTAAAACTACCAAAAGGCATATTTACATTTGGGTTGCAGCATTATTGCCGCTGCCATTTCTTATGCCATCGCTTGGATTGTCTTTTTTAATCCTTGCCACAGTTTTGAACATTGGATGGTTATTGACGGGATTATATGCAAGGAAATTTAACAATGATATAAAATGGGCTACATTAATGTTTGTATACTCCCTGCAATATCTGACCATCATGTTTGTAGCTATGGTGATCATCACACTTATCTAACTTAGTTAGGAAATTCTTTCTTTCGCTAGTAACGAGAGAGGATTTATCCATATTTTTTGATCAAACAATTCAAAAAATGAAATTTTTACGAAAGAGGGGTTTGATTAAGCTATGAAAAGGCTTGCAAAGTGGCGTCTTTTTTCTCTGTTTGCAATGATGGCGCTCATTCTTTCCGCTTGCTCCGGCAAACCGTATTTATCTACGCTGAATCCTGCCGGCGAAGTGGCGCAAACACAATTTGATTTGATGGTGTTAAGTACTGCAATAATGGTAGGAGTAATTGCGGTCGTAACAGTAATCTTCTTTATTGTTGTTTTTAAATTCCGCCGCAAGGACGACAGAATTCCAAAACAAGTTGAAGGAAGCCACAAACTGGAAATCATTTGGACTGTTATTCCTATTCTTTTGCTTCTAATTCTTGCTGTACCTACAGTTTCTGCTACCTTTAAGCTTGCAGATGTAAGCCCAATGGAAAAGAAGAATGAAGAAGGCAAAACAGATGCACTTGTTGTTAATGTGCGTGCAAACTTATACTGGTGGGAATTCGAATATCCTAACCAGGAAATTATCACTGGCCAGGAATTAGTTGTGCCAACTGATGAAAAAGTTTATTTCAATCTGATTGCTTCAGATGTTAAGCACTCCTTTTGGATCCCAGCTGTAGGCGGTAAGCTGGATACGAACACTGACAACGTGAACAAATTCTGGCTGAAATTTGATGGTGAAAAAGCTGCTGAGGCTGATAATTTCTTCTATGGAAAATGTGCTGAGCTTTGTGGTCCTTCCCACGCTCTAATGGATTTCAAAGTTAAAGCGGTTCCACGTGATCAATTCGATCAATGGGTAACTGCCATGCAGGACGTTAAAGAACCTAAAAAGGCAGAGACAGATCTGGCTCAAGCTGGTCAGGAAGTCTTCAACAACAGCTGTATCGGCTGTCATGCTGTAACACCGGCTAACACTGCTCCTGAAGCAGCTCGTCTAGCTCCTAACTTGACGAACTTCGGTGATCGTGACCGTATTGCTGGTATCCTTGACCATACTGAGGAAGATCTTAAGGATTGGTTAAGAGATCCAGAGACATTCAAGCCTGGAAATAAAATGACAGGTACGTATGGCGAATTGACTGAAGAACAGCTTGATGCCCTTACAGAATACTTAATGGGCTTGAAAGTTACCGAACAATAGGGGATTTTTGAAAAGGGAGGTAAAATTGTGAGTACCTTAGCACAAAAAAAAGGTGTCGGAGCGGTTTTATGGGATTACTTAACAACGGTTGACCATAAAAAAATCGCAATCCTTTATCTTATAGCTGGCGGATTTTTCTTCTTGCTTGGCGGATTAGAAGCCATGTTCATCCGTATCCAGCTTGCAGTACCAAATAATGACTTTGTAAGTGCCGGATTGTATAATGAGATATTAACAATGCACGGTACAACGATGATCTTCTTGGCGGCAATGCCACTAATTTTTGCTTTTATGAATGCAGTTATGCCACTGCAGATCGGTGCGCGTGACGTAGCATTTCCATTCTTGAATTCTTTAGGATTCTGGCTGTTTTTCTTTGGAGGAGTTTTCTTGAACCTATCATGGTTCTTAGGCGGAGCTCCTGATGCCGGCTGGACTTCTTATGCTTCTTTATCAATTGCTTCTGAAGGGCATGGGATCGACTTCTATGCACTTGGGCTGCAGATATCAGGTGCTGGTACTTTAATCGGGGGTATCAACTTCCTTGTTACCATCATTAACATGCGTGCTCCTGGTATGACATATATGCGTATGCCAATGTTCACATGGGCAACTTTTGTTACATCTGCTTTGATTTTATTTGCATTCCCTGCTTTAACAGTAGGATTGTTCCTGTTAATTTTCGACCGTATGTTTGGATCTAACTTCTTTGATCCTGCAATGGGCGGTAATACAATTATCTGGGAGCACTTCTTCTGGATTTTTGGTCACCCGGAAGTTTACATCTTGGTATTGCCGGCTTTCGGAATTTTCTCTGAGATATTTTCGATTTTCTCAAGAAAGCGCCTATTCGGATACTCTTCCATGGTATTCGCAACGGTTCTTATTGGATTCTTAGGATTCATGGTATGGGCTCACCATATGTTTACAACTGGTATGGGGCCGATTGCTAACGCGATTTTTGCCGTTGCCACAATGGCTATTGCAGTACCGACTGGTATTAAGATATTTAACTGGCTATTTACAATGTGGGGCGGAAGCATAACGTTTACAACTCCAATGCTTTGGGCTGTTGCCTTTATTCCTTCATTCGTAGCTGGTGGTGTAACCGGTGTAATGCTTGCATCTGCTGCACAGGATTATCAGTACCATGACAGCTACTTTGTAGTTGCTCACTTCCATTATGTTATTGTCGGCGGTGTTGTGTTTGCACTATTTGCTGGTGCACATCTATACTGGCCAAAAATGTTTGGAACAATGTTAAACGAGTTCCTTGGAAAAATTACATTCGTATTATTCTTTATTGGATTCCATTTGACATTCTTTATCCAGCATTTCCTGGGGCTTTGGGGAATGCCGCGCCGCATCTTCACTTTCCTTCCTGGACAGGGACTAGAAACGGCAAATATGGTTAGTACTGTCGGTGCCTTCTTCATGGCAGCTGCAGTAATCATTATGTTAATTAATATTGTCATTACAAGTGTTAAAAATGAAAAAGTTGGCAATGATCCTTGGGGAGATGGCCGTACTTTAGAATGGGCCATTCCATCACCGCCTCCATTCTACAACTTCAAGCAGCTTCCGCTGGTTCGCGGTCTTGATGCATATTGGCTTGAAAAGATGGAAGGCAAACAAGGCATGTCACCTGCTGAACCGCTTGGTGATATCCATATGCCAAATAACTCTTTCATTCCATTTGTAATTTCTTTAGGTCTATTTGTTGCTGCGTTTGGTGCAATGTACCGTGCGGAGCACAGCTGGGGTATTCCAGTTCTAATCGCTGGTATGCTTATTACCTTAGGTTCAATGTTTGTTCGTTCTGTTAAGGATGATCATGGATACCACATTCATAAAGAAGATTTGGAAGATAATAATGATAAGGGGGTTAAGGCATAATGGCTGCTGAACAAAAAATGACTTATGAAACTTGGCCGGCGTCGCCTGAAAAGCAAACCCTCGAAGCCAAGAACAAATTCTTAGGTTTCTGGTTTTTCCTTGGGGGAGAGACGGTTCTATTCGCCTCCCTCTTCGCAACATACCTTGCTTTAAAAGATAAAGTACCTAGCAGTGATATGGCTTTAGCGAAGGACTTGTTTGAAATTCCATTGGCATTCATTATGACGATGCTATTATTAACAAGCTCGTTAACAAGCGTGTACGCTATGTACCATATGAAGAATTTTAACTTTAAAAAGATGCAGCTATGGCTTGGAATTACTGTTTTGCTTGGACTTGGATTCCTAGGATTGGAAATTTACGAGTTCAATCACTATGTGCATGAATTTCATCATAGCTTTACAAGCAGCGCCTTTGGTTCAGCTTTCTATACATTAGTCGGCTTCCATGGCGGTCACGTTGCATTTGGTTTACTGTGGATCACTACTTTAATGATCCGCAACAGCAAGAGGGGATTAAGCCTTTACAATGCTCCTAAGTTCTATGTTGCCAGCCTGTACTGGCACTTCATCGACGTTGTTTGGGTATTCATCTTCACTGTAGTATATTTAATGGGAATGGTGGGATAAACTGATGGCCAATCAACAACCAAACTCAGGTAACCCAAGAGTAGACATTGAATATAGACGCAAAAAAAGTGCAGAAGAGATGAAACATCAAGTTATCACATTTGCACTTATGATCTTCCTGACAATTGTTGCGTTCGTAGCAGCAGGTTATGAAGGTTTCTCTGGATGGTTTATTGTTCCATTCATCCTGATTCTTGCTCTCGTGCAAGTAATCTTTCAATTATATTATTTCATGCATATGAGTCACAAAGGTCATGAAGCACCTGCATTGTTCTTATATTCCGGAGCATTAGTCGGATTTATCACAATCATTGCTTTCTTGACTGTTATTTGGTGGTAGTATAAGAGAAAATCGGCTGATGGCCGGTTTTCTTTTTATGTAACGCAGCTTTGGCAATTAATAAGCATTTACTGAATTATTGAGATTGCAGGCTGAAAAGAGTATAATGATACTTGTCAATCTGGAAAGCAGAATATTCATGGCAGGATGCGTTTTTGGCAGTTTGAGCAATATTGAATGAGGTGAAAGCATGTCTTTAGAAATATTCGGTTTTCGTGCACTTTGGAGTCCATATTTCTTTTTATTTGTACTATTGATACTTGCAGGCTACTATATGATTACAATAAAGTACCGCGGAAAGTTCAAAAGTAGTGAGCCTTTAACTAGAAGGCAGGGAGTGTATTTTACAGTGGCGATGGCAGTGTTATATGCCATTAAGGGCTCCCCTGTTGATCTTATGGGTCATTTAATGTTTTATGCTCATATGATTCAAATGGCAATACTGTATCTAGTTGTTCCTCCTCTTGTTGTTATGGGAATCCCTCAGTGGGTGTGGAGAGCAGTGATTAATCATAAAGCTATTAAACCGGTATTCCGTCTTTTTACAAAGCCTTTAGTAGCAATAATCCTGTTTAATGGAGTATTTTCCATGTACCACATACCAGATGTTTTTGATGTGGTCAAAACGGATATGATGCTCCATACTGTGTATACATCTGCTCTATTCCTGCTTGCGATCTTTATGTGGTGGCCAACGATTAATGAGCTTCCTGAAATGGAGTCCCTTGACGGCCTGAGAAAGGTAGGATATGTTTTTGCCAATGGTGTTTTATTGACACCTGCGTGTGCACTGATCATATTTGCAGATACTCCAATGTACAACACATATTCTGATCCGAATGCCTGGGCGCAGGCCCTTCAGTTATGTGTCCCTTCTGCGACACTGGCAAGCCTGAACCTCAGCGGTCCTGAAATGTTTAACTCAATGTCACTTATACATGACCAGCAGCTTGGCGGAGTAATTATGAAGATCATTCAGGAAATTGTCTATGGCGTCATCCTCGCACAAATCTTCTATGCATGGTATAAAAAGGAACAGGAAATTACACCTTCAGAGGAAGAACCATTGTTAAATCCGCATTTAGTAAAATAAATGGAAACTCCAGTGTGCAGCTGGAGTTTTTTTTATAAAAAAATGAGTTTGCCTCTTTCTTATACCAGCAATGAAATCTATGCTTACTTATTGATAAATATTGAACATTTAAGGAACTTTTATTAAAAGCCCTTACAGTTTGTTGAAAAAAACAGTGCACTCTACTAAAATTAACTTTGTAATAATCAATAACATGCTATTGAATTTCAAACCGATATTGGAGAGAGGAAGAATTTATGGAATACTCATTGCCTATACTGCCTACCATCAGCACGACTTTTATTGTGCTAAGTGCAATAACAGTTGCGATTGGCTGGGTTCAAATTAGCAAAAAGAAGCTTGAAGCTCATAAAAAAACAATGACTTTGGCTGCTGTGTTTGCTGTTATTTTCTTTATCATATATGCCAGCAGAACAGTTTTTATAGGAAATACTGCTTTTGGGGGCCCTGATGATATAAAAATTTATTATACAATTTTCTTAATTTTCCATATTACGCTTGCAACTGTAGGAGCAGTGTTAGGGATAATCTCATTATATACAGGCTATAAAAATAAATTGGCTGCCCATAGAAAGTTAGGCCCAGTTACCAGTGTGGTCTGGTTCTTTACTGGCATAACAGGTGTCGCAGTTTATCTGCTGCTGTATGTTTTCTATCACGGTGGAGAAACAACCTCCGTTATAAAGGCGATTTTGGGTACTTAATCGGTTAAGGATACCGCTATCTATTTAGCGGTATTTTTTATGCTCGAAATAATATCCGCTTCCCTATTTTAAAAGGTCTTATTAAGTATATGGCGAATATTTATAATGATATATAATTGGGAGTGAGTTTGGTGTCGGTAAGAAAATTATCAGAGAATGAATATATAGAGGCCATGAAGCTTTCCATGTATGCCTTTCAGTACAATGTGCCTGAAGCTGAAATTCCAGTCCGGAAGGAACGATTAGAAAGTCATTCCATTTTTGGTATTTGGGAAGAGGAAAGTTTGGCTGCCAAGCTTCACATCATCCCCCTTAAAGTTCATATTAATGGATTTGAATGGGACATGGGAGGTGTTGCAGGTGTGGCAACATATCCTGAATTCAGAAGAAAAGGGTATGTAAGCAGACTGATAAAGCACGCTTTGGCCGAGATGAACAAAAAGAATCAGCTATTTTCATTTTTGCATCCTTTTAATATTTCTTTCTATCGGAAATACGGATGGGAGATATTCACCGAATATAAGAAAACAATTATTAACAGAATAGATTTAGTAATGGCAGGAAAATCTTCAGGGACCATTAAACGATATACTAAGAACCAGCACACAAAAACCATCGAAAAGATTTATAAAGAATATATGCTGAGGTATTCAGGCGGGCTTGTGAGAGACTCATATTGGTGGGAGAACTTTGTGTATTCTGACTACCAGATTGCTGTGTATTTTGACGAAGCAGGTGAAGGACAGGGCTATATATTATTTAAGGTAAAAGACAATAAAATGGATGTCGAAGAATTTGCAGCATTAAATCAGGATGCCAGAGTGAATTTATGGAATTTTATCTGTCAGCATGATTCGATGGTTGAGGAAGTAAAGATCATTACATCGGTACACGATCCATTTCCTTATTACCTGAATCAGCCTAATTTAAAAATGGAGGTTTTTCCGTACTTTATGGGGAGAATCGTCAATGCTGAAAAGTGTCTCGGCCAATATTCATTCAATGAAAATAGTGAAAATGTCTTTCTGCATATTGAGGATCACCATGCACCATGGAATAATGGAAGCTACTTAATTGCTGACGATGGTGTCAGGGTGTTTAAAGAGAAAGAAGGAAGCCAATGCACAAACCCTCCTGCACGAGGTCTGCATATGTCTATCAATGCCCTTTCAGCGATAATAATTGGCTATAAGAGGCCAATAGAGTTGTATGATCTAGGTGCAATAAAAGGTCCAAGAAATGATGCAGAAATACTTGAAAGAAAAATTCCTGTGCAAAAATCCTTTTTCTATGACTTTTTTTAAGGAAACTCAGTTGAGATGTATTCAGGAAAGAAAAAGCGTCCAGGCGGACGCTTTTTTGCATTTTCATTAAGTTTATATTTTAAAATTCATCTTAATAAGTCCTGCTTCTTTTGCGGAATTAAAGGCAATGACCAGTAATGGGCCAATGATGAAGCCCAGTATTCCAATGAGTTTCAGGCCAAGATACATCGCTATTAGCGTAGCAAGCGGAGATAACCCTATATGGGTGCCCATTACCTTTGGCTCAACTGTCCTGCGGATGATTAAGAGGACGGCTGCCAGAATGGCTAATTGTGTCCCCATAGCTAAATCTCCTGTCAATAAATGAAACAATGCCCACGGGCCAAGAATGACAATGGAGCCAATAATAGGGATAAAGTCAATAACCCAAATGATTATTGACATGATCAATGCCATTTCTGGATTGATGAATAATAATCCAATCAGGGAAACGATAAAGATAATCACACTTACTAAGAATTGAGCCTTGAAAAAGCCAAATCCGACATAAGAGAGCCGTGAGGTCATAAATTTGACTTTATCTGCAGTTCTTTCTGTAAGGTGATTATACAAACCTTTTCTTAATCGCGGAAGATCTATTAAAAACAAAAATAAGGCAATCAAATATACGATGAAACTGACAAGATAGTTCGGGATGTTTGTCAGAAGTGCTTTTAAGCTATCAATATTTACGTATGCGACAAGGTCATTCTTCGTTTTATTAAGGAAGGATTGAATCTGGTTGCTAATTTCAGCAACAAGGTCTTTAGGAAGGTCCTTGGCAGCATTGGAAAAGTCCGCTTCTGCCCTGAGCCATGCTTTTGTAATTTCATTAATGTACATAGGAGCATTTTCAACAAGTTTAATGGCTTCTGTTATCACTTTTGTCGTAATAAAGTAGCCTGATAATCCAATGAAGAGGACAAATCCCAGAAAAGTAATCAGCACGGATACTCTTCGGCTTATTTTTATTTTATTTTGCAGCAGTTTCACAGCTGGCTCCAGGATTAATGCCGTAAAAAATGCAACAATTAGCGGAACAGAAACTGGCAAAATGAAATAAAAAAGGACAGTTATAAGAATTACAGCAATCAATATTAATAAAAAACGTTTTGTGAAAATCGCAGACAAAATAAGTCCCCTTTCCCAATGTTGTTAACCATCAAAAGACCGTAACACTTTGATTATAGTATGCATTAAATATTATAAAAACTAAAAATAATTGGTTTGAAACTGAGAGATTATTGCCCGGAATATAATAAATCGTACAGAAAGAAGTGAAAGAAGGATGCATATTGATCATCTTGACTTCGAGACGATTCAGGCAGCCAGTGATATAATCTCCGCAATCGTAGAATCCAGTCTGCAGGAAAGAGAAAGCGTCATTCCGCTCAATCATAAAAGATTCACATTCTTTAAGAAAATAAAAGATCCGATCTCCATATCTTTTAGGAATACTGAAGTATATTTGAAGATCAAGATTAACTTAATAAAGGGAAAAAATATTTTGGAGGAAACTCTCCAGATTCAGAAAGAAATCAAAGATGAAATTGTTCATGTAACCGGACTGGAAGTTAAAAGAGTTGATCTCTCAATTAAAAAATTATACCTGCCGGAAACAGTCTTCCGGAGCACTGATTACTGAATTTTGAACTCATACAGCTAATGTAAAAAGACGCATGATGTACATGCGTCTTTTCCATGCAGAAAATACATTCATTAATCATAATGAAAAAGCAAAAATTACTCAGCGAATTGGTCAATCTCTGCTTTGATCTCACTTAGAATTTTCTCGCATTGACTTACTAATGATTTTGGGAAGCTTTCACCTTCACCGTATTCTATCCCATGCGGATAATAATGCTTGCCAAGCAGGGGAGTCATAATCTGGATGGTTGCTCTATGTGCTCCTACATCACCTTCAGCAGCATATCCAAATACACGAAGGTAAAAAACACCCTCTTTTAATTCGAACTTGCGGTCATATGTAACTCTTTCATAATCCCATTGCCCTTCACGGACAAGGCCGTGTGAAAGCATTACTTCATCTAAGCGGGTTAAGTCTGCTTTTTTATTTTCCAGACCTGTGTTTTCAAATTTCATTATTGTCCCTCCTGAAAACAATCCATGGTTCAGATGAACGATCCATGCATAATTTTAACAAGTTTATCTCAAATTTAATAATAGTAGAAAAAAGCGTAACATGCAACGGATTCATGCAAGAAAACATCCATATCTCAAAGAACGTTAGTTGAAAAGGAATTAATTTAGGACTGGCTGCCTTATGATAAGCAAATAGAATTCAGAGCTGCCAAACTGTGAAAGGGGAAGCGTCAATTGCAGAAATTCAAAACAATCATTATCTTCTTATTTCTTATATTTTTAACAGCAGATCCTGCGGGCGCTGCAGCAGATTACAGGGTTGAGCAAAAGGACACTCTTTGGGAAATTGCCCTAAGATTCCAGCAGGATTTACAAGATATTATTAATAGCAACCCCCAGATAGAAAACCCTGATTTAATTTTTCCAGGTGAAATTATTATCATTCCTGGCCATGGAAGGAAAAGAGCGATTCCTAAAATGGATGTGAATGAAAATGAGCTTATGGAGCTTGCCAACCAAAAACGAAAAGAATTAAGGTTAAAACCATTGTCTGTAGATTTGCATCTGAATGGTGCAGCCAAGAAAAAATCTTTTGACATGATGAAATTAGAATATGTTTCACATAATTCTCCTACGTATGGAAATCCTACAGAAATGTTAAGGAATCAGCAGATTTCTTTTCTGACCGTAAAGGAGAACATTGGGGCGGGCTATAAAACAGCTGATGAAATGTTTACTGCCTGGATGAATTCCTCAGTCCACCGGGAAAATATTCTAAGCAAAAAGGCGACACATATTGGTGCTGGATATATTCAAGGAGGCTTGCACGGTCACTATTGGACCATATTCATTGTTGAGAAAAATGAAGGAGGATAAAAAATGGAAAAGATTCGTGATATTATGACCGGCCATGTTGAAAGCTGCTCTCTATTGGACAATGTCTATGAAGTGGCAGTTAAGATGAAAGAATTAAACGTAGGGGCTATCCCGATTGTGGATAACGAAAAGCTAGTAGGAATGATTACTGACCGGGATATTGTTCTCCGCTGTGTTGCAGAAAAACACCCTGCTTCATCCAAAGTAGAAGATATTATGAGCAGCCATTTAGTAACCGTTACCAGGGATACAGAGTCTCGGGAAGCAGCACGCTTGATGGCTGAACATCAGATTCGCAGGCTTCCTGTTGTGGAAGGTGACAAGCTTGTGGGAATCGTATCACTCGGAGACTTTGCCGTCCGTCATTTAACAGATGACCAGGCTGGCGAAGCACTTACTGATATTTCAAAACACGAAAGTGAAGCACATCATTAAGAGGACACCATTAGGGTGTTCTTTTTATTTTAAGTAAAACATTACATACAAGATGTTGTGAAAAGAATAGATAAACAATACACCTAATGGTATGATTAATAGTAAATATTGAGAGAATTTTATTCAGATTTCATTACTCAGTACACCCTGCATGTTATACTTTTAAATACATTGTAAGAGAGAAGGGAGGGACGGTTCTCTGCAGGCACTTTTTCGAATTTTAATATTAATTTCCATTTTTCTTGCAGTGGGCTTTTACATAGATATTGGACGTAATGAGAATGGGGAAATACTTGTCAATCAGGAAAATACACAGCCTGGTGCAGTTAAGGATATAAATAACAATGACAATAGTTTATCTTCCAATACAGGGTTTCCTGAAAAAGGTCTGGCATCACTAATGGGAAAATCCGCCGCGGGACTTAAAGAAAGTTTAGGAGCACCGTCCAGAATAGATCCTTCTTTTTATGGTTACGATTGGTGGATTTATAATAAAAGCAGCACTGAGTATATTCAGGCTGGGGTAAGTAAAAATAAAGTGGTTAGTTTGTTTGCGACAGGTGAAGATGCAGACATTTATCCTTTCAAAATAGGACAGCCCATCGGTGAATTATATGCTTCCGTCTTTTTTGAAACAGATTTCAACTTAAAAGTAAAAGATAGCTCATATCGTTTCGAATTGTCTGAAGATGACCTCAATACAAGGCCCTTGGTTATGATTGGAGAATATTATGCACAGCTGAATATAGATAGATTTACAGGGACACTCTCCAGTGTGAGGGTAATGGATGCAGCCGCCTTAATTAAGCTTCGTCCGTATGAAATGGTTTACCGCGGTGAATTGTTGGAGCCCCCACAGCCATCTCCTGCTTTTGAGGAAGATGTAGAGAGAGCGAAAGAGAAGCAAATTTTTGACCTTACAAATATTATAAGGGTCAGACATCATTTACAGCCGCTGATATGGGATGATATGACTGCAGCCGCAGCTTTTGGCCATAGTAAAGATATGTATGAAAGCAATGACTTTTCGCATACTTCTAAAACTTATGGCGATTTGGCAGACCGGCTCGAAGCTGAAGGAGTCTCATTTGAGGCTGCAGGGGAAAACATAGCTGCAAATTATACAGATGCCCCCGCTGTCGTTGAAGGATGGCTTAACAGCAAAGGCCATCGGGATAGTCTGCTGAACGAAGAATTTACCCATCTTGGAGTTGGAGTTTATAAAAAGCATTATACGCAAAACTTTATAAAAAAAGCTGATGGAGAACCCTGAAATTAAAAAAGAGCCTAAGTAGGCTCTTTTTTTGCTCTAGCATTTCGAATACGGCCGACATGAAAGAAGTCATCTTTCCAATTTCCATATAGGTGAACTGCATCGCCAATTTTCACAGAAGGGATTATGGTATTTTTCATTAAAGGGGTGATTTTTTTAAAATTGGAATGCGTGCTGTTCTTTGTTTGGATGGTCAGCTCAAGAACATGAACATAGCGGCTGTAATTATAGCGCTGCCTGTTTTCGCTGATTTGGACGACTTCACCCGATATTATGGCCTCTTCAGGAACATTTTGTAAACTTGCCCACTTCTCATAACCCTCACGCATTTCCTTTTTTGTCAGCCAAAAAAAATAAAGGCAGATTATTGGTATAACGATAGCGGTGACCATCTTCCCACCTGCTTTTAATTATTAACGTTTTTCTTTTCGATGATAAAAAAGCTGCCTGTTGCCTGTGCAATTTTTCTTCCATCCGAACGGAGTACATCTGCAGATAATACCATGCTTTTTGTGCCCTTATGATCAATCGTCGCTCTGCATGTCACGTATTCCCCTTTACCAACTGCAAGATAATGAATGTTTAACTGTGTCGTAACAGCCCCAAAGCCTTCCGGTAGCAGTGAAGATGCAAGTGTTCCCATGGCAGAGTCAATAATGGTTGCGGTTATTCCCCCATGGAGAATGCCAAGCGGATTATTAACTATCTGACTTAAAGGAACAGTCAGAATGCATTCATCCTCAGTTATTTGCCGTTCCATATGAAGAAGTCCCCCGATATAGGAACTGTTTTGACCGGTCTGTCTTTTATGAAAACCTGAAAGCAGGGACTCTAAAGCGTTTAATTCTTCCTCAGTTGCATTCTTGGTGCACTGATCAAATAATTCCATAAGATCTCTATTCATTATAATTCACCTTTCGATAACTTTCTGCATTCATATATTATCATTAATGGCAGAATTTTTGAATTTATTTTAATGACTGAATAGAGCAGGCATTTCATTCACCTTTTCCATTCACTGTCATATGGTATTATAGGCATTTGTATCAGAACGAGGTGATATGGCATGACCAAAACGAAACTTCATCCCTCCGTCGATAAGTTTAAAGAGTTTGTTAAACAGAATCCGCGAATCATCAAGGAAGTCAGGGCTGGAAATACAACCTGGCAGGAATTATATGAGGATTGGTATTTGCTTGGGGAAGAAGATTCAAGGTGGGATTCCTATAGAGAAAACAAAGAAGAAGCACAAAAGCCAGAAGAGAAAAAAAGTGACTGGATGGGCAGTATTATGGGGACTCTTAAGCAAATGGATACGAATCAAATGCAGGGGTACATCAGTAATCTCAGCCAGGCGCTTTCAGCAGTACAGGGTGTTATTTCCCAATTCCAGGGCGGTGGCCAGAAACCATCGGGAGGCTCAAAGCCAAGTGTGACTAAACCAAGCAGCCCTTTTACATTTAAAAAGGATTAAGGGGTTAAAAAGATGAGAAAAGATATTGTCGAGTATCTTGAACAAAAAAAGGAACTAAAGCAATTTATCCGTGAGCAGCCTCATTGGTATAGAACACTAAGCAGAAATCCAAATGAAATTCAATCTCTTGAAGTTGCCGCGCTGCATTATTACAAAAAAACGATTCCCCACCAAGTTGAAAAGTTTACTAATGGTGTGCAAATGGCTTCCATGATGATGAGCATGTTTCAGGCTATGAATTCTCAATCCAGTTAGGAAGCTTTCTCGTAACCGAGAGAGCTTTTTATTGGTTCTGTCCAGCTTTTAAAGCCATTGACTTCTCGAGGGTGGGCAAGGTGCTTTCGCTATAATAATTAAAGAGTAAAAATTAGCTGCGGGGCAAACACTATCTTTATGAAATGGTTACGGATGCCATCATAAGGAGTGTAAAATAATGAAAAGGCAAAAATGCATCTTTTTATCTCTGGTTATTTTTTTACTTGCAGCATGTCAGAAAGATTTACCAGAACCAGAAACAAAAATGGAAGCCATTCCAGTAAAAGAAGTTGAAGCAGCATCGCTTATGCCTCTTTCAGGTGTGGAAAGCGCAGCCAAAGATCCCTTTTTTGTCAGGCACCAGGTGAAAGGAAGAGACATTTTCGTTGAATGCATTGTGCAGGACGTTTCCTTTAGGAAACAAAGCAGCAAAGAAAAGGGGAAAATTCTGCTGTATGTGAACGGAAAGAAGAAGGATGAAATCCATTCAGCTGCTTTTATAGTAAAAGGACTTCCATCAGGCAAACATCGAATTGGACTGGAGCTCATAAAAGGCAACAGTGCTGAGGCATCTTCAAAAAGAGAGTTTATTGTAATGATCCCTTAGTTTACTTGCTTTAGCTTTAAACCGTTTCATGATAAAATAAGAAACGGAGGTGAGCTGTTTTGCTTGCTACATTAGAAAGAATGGCTATTTTGGACAAAGCTGACGAACTTGCAGCGATGATTACAGAATCTGAAGAAGCGGAACATTACCGCAAAAGTTTATATAAATTAAAGAACAGCCGTGAAACACAAAGGAAGATTCAGGACTTTGTCAAAATGAAAGAACTGTATGAAGAAGTTCAGCGATTTGGCAAATATCATCCCGAATACAAAATGGTGATGATGTCCATAAGGGAGCTAAAGCGTGACATGGATATGGATGCCCATGTGGCAGAGTTCAGAAGAGCCGAAACGGGCCTGCAAAACCTGCTCGATGAGGTAAGCATGCTGATAGGGCGTTCTGTCTCTGAACATATTAAGGTTCCTGCCGGCAATCCCTTCTTTGAATCAAGCTGCGGAGGCGGCTGCGGTTCTGGAGGCAGCTGTGGGTGTTCTGCTTAAAAAAACCAGCTTATGCTGGTTTTTGTTTTGAATTAATGCACAGTTTGAACCTTCCCATTGAAAACTGTCATTTTTCTATGCTAGACTAAATAAAACAAACGATCGCTGAAGGGGAAAACTATATGCTTGGTCAAAGGCAAGGAATAATTGTATGGCTTTATTCATTAAAACAGGCGAAAATGTTAAGAAGATTTGGAAATGTACATTATGTTTCAAAACGGCTGAAATATGTAGTGCTATATTGTGATCTTGCCGATACGGAAACAATTATGGAGAAGATAAATTCCTATTCTTTTGTTAAAAAAGTGGAGCCATCCTATAAGCCGTTCCTTAAAACGGAATTTGAAAATTCCAAACCGGACAAGGCTAAAGAATATGATTATAAGATGGGAATCTAAAAAGGCGTGAGCATAAGCTCATGCCTTTTTGTAAAATCTTTTATTGCAGTGGTGCAATATAGTGATTAAGCCTTAAGATCCCAATCAAATACTGAAAATATAATTCCTTTTCATTAAAGATAACAGATGGTTTTACTGTCAGCTGAATAATTTCCTTATTCAGGTTTTCCGCAGCATCCGCGAATAATTCATATCGTTTATTTGGTGCTGCCTTTGGATTCGGTATTCCTTCCCGGCATAAATATATAGGCTGAAATCCGCCAGGGTCTGTCGGCTTCAGTATGACTGCCAGGGAAGTCACTTCTTTATTATCAATGCTCGTATGGAAAGCAGCCATGTGGGACAAACGATGCTTATTTCCCCGGGCGATTTCAATTAATTCATAAATATCAGAGTATCCTTCACCAATTTCTATAAAACGCTGTATCAAAATAGAACCCCCTTAAAACTCTTAGCATTCACTTCTTAAAAATAAAATACATTTTGTCCATCCATACTTTATCATTTTCAGCATAAAAATAGAAGTAGCACCTAAAAAGCAGAGGGGAGAGTGATTGAATGCTTTACCTTTTTCTTTCGATGACATTTCTTCTATGGGCAGCATACTTAGTAAAATCGGATATTTCTGCTATTGAAAAAAGGGATATTCATCATATGAATGGTTTTATTGTGGTCTCCATCATCGCAGCACTCAGTGCAAAAGGGATGCTGGCAGCAGCAAATAATATGGATGTCTTTTCCCTGACCCTTGGCGAACTTGAAGAATTTATATCGTCACAAGGTGTATCGTTTAATGATTGGGCATCTACCTGTATGAGTATTGGGGATATGAGCTGTATTTTAGATCATGGTATGGACTTTGACTTTGCATAAAATGTACTTAGGAATGCGGCGAAGAAATTTTATGATCATATTATCACCGTTGTTCATGAAAAACTCTATCCGGGCATAAAAGATGAAATTTCATACAAATTATACAAAATAAATGTGACGGATGACCTTCCCTTTGGTATTGTTAGGTTAAAAGAAATTGATTAAGAGGGCATAGCAATGTGGAAGGCATCTTTATTTATTTTTTTAATTTTGTCTGGAATCATTTCAGGCATGCTGTTTTGGCAGTGGCAGGCTTATTCTGAGCATGCGATTGCCTTGGAGAGTTCCGAGGCTATTACACAGGAAATCACAGTAGAAACACGTTTAAAGGAACTTAAAATCACTCAAAAGATAAACGGACTCATGGCACATGAAGAATATAGGCTTGTTATTCCCGACACTCTATTTAAATGGAAATGCAAGAATGGAACGGGAGAAGCCTGTGATTCAGCAGACGAAAATCCTTTTACCTTTTTTTCTTCTGATGATCAGATGATATTTGAATATACTGTACCGATAAATGAAAGAAATAAAGCATTATTGTTAACAAATTGGTTTGTGAAAATTCCCGGCAAAAAGGCTGAAGGCTTGTCCATAACTCTTACGGATTCTTTCAAAAGAGAGGGTTCATGGGCTGCGGGAATCCGGCTAAAAGCCCGAAAAAAATTAGACCATATTGATTATTATTATTTCGAGGGCACAGGGGATGTTCCAACACTTTACTGGCAGCAAAAACCGCTGTTGAAGAAAGCTATTAACAACGCAGAGGTATACTCAGAAGACATACAGGCAGCCAGCTTAAATTTCCAAAAACTAAATGACATTGGGAATTTTCCATTCTTGACGATTATCTTTACTGATCAATATCCTGAATATAAGGATGAAAATATCCTTATTGCATCTTCTCGTACTGAGGCCAAAATGCTGGAAAAGGATATTATTACATTGCAGTTTCAAAGAAAGTTTGCAGAAAACACTCAAATGTGGATAATCGATGTTTTAACCTCAGGCTTATTAGATATGAATCCCATTTCATCGAAAGGAAGCACAGCCCTGCAGGAATTGCAGGGCGAGCTAACCGAAGATCAGCTGAAAGCCTTTCTTATGAAAGCAATAAAGGTGAATTCTTTGAATGCAGAAAAACTGGACAAGCTCTTAAGTGATGTGAAAGGTCTTAATACACATTTTTTCACGATGAATACCAAAGGCGATGCTCCAGTTGTTCCTCTGTATTTTCAGAAAGAAAAAAAACTATTGGTGTCTGGTGCTGAGAAAGCAAGCATTGATTTAATCTATAGGGATGGAAAGAGGCTTCTTCCGTTTGCAGTGACGATGAAGGCATTAGGTTATGAGGTTAAGTTCCTATCCAGTGAGGAAACGATGCTTTTGTCAAAGGGGAATAACATTTATCGGTTTTATTTAAATAAAAATGTTTTTATTTATAATGAAGAAGACTATGGACTGCTTGAAAATCCATTAACCAATCAAAACGGAACCGTATTTATGGAAATTCAATGGTTTAAATCTCTCTTCGGAGTCTCTGCTGAAGATAAAGAAGGCGAGATTCAGCTGAATTCCGAACCGGGCTAAATAAATTCAAAATAAAAAGCCCTGCAGATAAATGCAGGGTCCTTCTATATCCTTTTCAGGATAGAAGGCAAAGGGAGAGGAGAAACCGGAGGAAGAACTTATGGGGAAACGTAAGTCTTCTCCGCGGTTGGCAACAACATCCTCGAATAGATGCTGTTAATTACATTATTTCCACAATCCTCACCAATATACACTTCATGTTATATTTTTTTCGGATGATGATTCCGCTTACAATTTGCCGGGTGGCTACCATTTGTAAGATATGGTAGGATAGGATAGAAAAAAGCAGTTTTCCCTTCTCAGCAGGCAGGGAAATTGAAATTTTTCAGGTTAGCGGTGATAGTATGCGAGTGGTATCAGGAACAAGAAAAGGGAAAATATTGAAAGCTGTTCCGGGCAGTTCAACCCGTCCGACTACTGATAAAGTAAAAGAAGCTATTTTTAATATAATTGGGCCGTATTTCGACGGGGGCTATGGGCTTGATCTATTTGCGGGCAGCGGCGGTCTTGGCATCGAAGCCCTCAGCAGAGGAGCAGACAAGGTCATTTTTGTGGATAGGGACGGAAAGGCCATCCAAACCATCCATGAAAATATTCGGACATGCGGTTTTGAAGAAAAGGTGGAAGTATATCGAAATGATGCGGATCGTGCCATTAAGGCAATATTAAAAAGAGATCTTGTTTTCGATTATATATTTCTCGATCCGCCTTATCGCAAGCAGCAGCTTCTTAAGCTTCTGAACGTTATTGATGAGAATGATTTGCTTTCGGGTCAGGGAACGATTCTATGCGAACATGGTTCTGATGTAGAGCTCCCTGATACAGTGGGGAGACTGGTTCAGCGGAAACAGGAAAATTACGGGATAATATCTATCTCTATTTACAGCTGGGCTTAATAATACATACTTAGAATGCTTATGGAAAACGATACATAATAAGAACATGACAGGGGGATATCAATGGGCGGCATCGCGGTTTGTCCAGGCAGCTTCGATCCAATAACTTATGGCCATCTGGATATTATTAAGAGGGCGGCAAAGGTATTTGAACAGGTTTATGTAGTTGTATTGAATAACTCTTCAAAAAAACCTCTTTTCACTGTTGAAGAAAGAATTCAGCTGATAGAAGAAGTTACAAGGGATATTAAAAATGTTAAAGTAGATTCGTTTCAGGGGCTGCTGATGGATTATGCAAAATCTGTTAATGCGAATGCTGTCATCCGAGGCTTGCGGGCTGTTTCTGATTTTGAATATGAAATGCAGATAACATCCATGAACAGAGTCTTGAATGATGAAGTGGAAACCTTTTTTATCATGACTAATAATCAGTATTCGTTCTTAAGTTCAAGCATTGTGAAAGAAGTCGCAAAATATAACGGGGACATATCAGAACTCGTTCCTGACACTGTAGAAAAAGCTCTTAAGAACAAGTTTAGCTAAACATAAAGCGGGGTGTCTTACCCGCAGATTGTACTTTGAATAATATAAAACGGGTGCCCGATTGATAGGTACCCGTTTTTTGTTATCTCTTGTCCAAGCGCCTTGCGAGCATAAAGGTATAAACAGAAAGTGCAAGTATGGTTATAAGCGGTCCTGAAGCGGCTATTCCATCAAATAATTTTCCGAAAAATGAATTATTCTCAAAAAACCCGACCGGTATGGCATTGGATGGCTGCTCCGTATTGTAAAACCGTTCATAAATTGGCTGCCAAAGGATGAATGCATAAAAGGCAGCTGCAAAGCCATGAACGATTCTTGCAAAAAAGAAAGGCTTGAAATTAATATCAGTTTGGGCCAGGATGCTTGCAACCTGAGCCTGTACGCTGAAGCCGCTGAATGCGAGTATAAAGCTGACAATAATGACCTGCTGCATTAATGTTGCCTGCTGAACCTGGCTTGTCATCTGGCTGCCAAGTGTTATTTCAAATAAGCCTGAAATGAATGGGATGCTCAATTCTGCTGGCAGACTGAATATTGACAATACAGCTTCTATGCCTTTAGCAAGGAATGCCGTGATTCCAAGATGATATAGAAGTTTGTTAATAACAGAGAATAATATGATAAATCCGCCTATCATCAAAAGTGTTTGGATGGATGACATGACTGCATCCCCAAGAAGCTTGCCTATCGGGCGATTATCTTTTATTCTTGTCCGATGAAGAGCTGATAAGGCTGCCCGTAAAGATGGTTTTGATGTCTTTGCGCCAGGGGGAGACTGTCTGGTTTTTTTTCCGTAGAACCTCATTAATAAACCGACGGTAATATTGCCGAGATAGTGAGCCAGGGCCAATATTACCCCAAGCTTGGCATTATTAAAAAAACCAACTGATACAGCACCGAAGATAAACAAAGGATTTGAACAATTAGTAAAAGAAACCAGGCGCTCTGCTTCTGTTTTTGAGAGCTGTCCTTCCTGCCGCAGTCTTGCGGTCAGTTTGGCGCCGGCTGGATAGCCTGAAGCCATTCCCATTGCCCAAACAAACCCTCCAACTCCAGGTACTCTGAATAAAGGTCTCATCAAAGGTTCAAGGAGTACCCCAATGAATTTTACTACACCGAAGCCGATCAGCATTTCTGATACAATGAAGAAGGGCAGCAATGAGGGAAACACAATTTCCCACCACATATTTAATCCCCTGATTGATGCATCAACCGATTCCTGGGGAAAGGAAATTAATGAGATGGCCATTAAGGTTACAGAGAGTGCAAGAGTAACCGTTTTTAATTTGGAACGAAACACGGACAAGCCTCCCTCAAGTTGTACTGACTGTGCAATGATTTTAAACAATGATAAAATAAAGAAGCGTTTGAAGATATATTTTCTCTGGCCTTTTTCATTTAATGTCAAGGGTATACAAGGGTCAAATTTTTGCTGTAAAGTCTTGTCCCCATATAACTCAATATACTCATAGAAGTTTAAAATAGACCATAGAATTAGGTACAGGCAAATGTGAATTTTCAGCTGAAGATTTTTATTGTATGCTTCTTTTGGAAATAAAAAGAATAGAATAACTTAAAGGCAAAGTTCGGCCATTGGCGTTTTGAGGGGGGAGTCTTTTGCAGCGACCGAAAATAGGTTTGGCACTTGGTTCGGGAGGAGCTCGGGGATTCGCCCACCTCGGTGCCATCAAGGTCTTGAAGGAAGCCGGCATACCGATTGATTATATTGCCGGCAGCAGCATGGGTGCCATGGTAGGCTGCTTTTATGGGGCTGGGCTTGATGCTGACCGTTTATATAAGCTTTCCAAGGCTTTTAAAAGGAAGTATTATTTAGATTTCACCGTGCCTAAAATGGGTTTTATTGCAGGGAAACGAGTAAAGGAACTGATCCGTATATTTACCCATGGAAAAAATCTTGAGGACCTCGATATTCCTGTCAATGTTGTGGCTACTGATTTAATGACTGGAGAAAAGGTTGTTTTTAAGAGCGGCCCGATTTCTGATGCTGTAAGGGCAAGCATTTCCATCCCGGGCATATTTGTGCCTGAAAAATTAAATGGACGCCTTTTAGTGGACGGAGGAGTAGTGGACAGGGTTCCTGTGTCTGTTGTTAAAGAAATGGGGGCTGATATTATCATCGCAATCGATGTCTCACATGTCAAAACGAATGCCGAAATAACTTCAATCTATGACATTATTATGCAAAGTCTGGATATCATGCAGATGGAGCTGGTTACTCACCGGGAAATAGCTTCTGATTTTATGATCAGGCCCCGGGTCGAGATGTATAGTTCCCGTGCATTTACCAATATTGAAGAAATCATCAATATCGGCGAAGAGGAAGCAAAAAAGCATATTGACAGTATTTATCATTACATAACTAAATGGAAGGAGCATCCTGATAGATGAGAAGCAAGTTTTATACCCGTTCCTTCTTGGTTCTGGCTGTTATTCTTCTGGTCAGTTCGTTTTATTATCTGCCTTACTATGTATCAAAGCCAGGTATGGCTAAAGAGCTGGAACCAATTATTGAGGTTGAAAACGGCAATGATGAACAGGGCAGTTTTATGCTGACGACTGTAAGAATGGGAAGGGCTAACATATATGCATACGTAGCTGCTAAATTCAGCAAGTATCAGGAACTATATCCTGAAGAAGAAATACGTTCCGAAAATGAAACAGAAGAAGAATATAATGTACGGCAGCTGCATCTTATGGCAACTTCCAAAGTGGCTGCTATTGAAACTGCCTATAAAAAAGCTGGTATACCTATTCATTACCATTATAATGGCGTATATGTCCTTAATGTGCTGCCTGATATGCCTGCTCACGGCAAACTGCAGGCTGGTGACCGCATTTTTAAAGTGGGTGGCAAGGAGTTCAAGTCCTCTGATGAATTTATCAGCATGGTATCAAATAAACAGGAAGGCAGTGAAATAACATTAACCTTTGAACGCCAGGATAAGACTAAGGAAACGTCGATTCCTTTAAAGACACTTAAAGAAACAGGAAAGCCGGGCGTGGGAATCACCCTGGTCGATGACAAAGAAATAGAGGTCGAACCAGCCGTGAATATTGACAGTAAAGAAATTGGCGGCCCATCAGCCGGGCTGATGTTTTCACTTGAGATTTACAATCAGCTTATAAAAGAAGATTTGACTGGAGGCTATAAAATAGCTGGAACCGGAACTATTAATTCGGAAGGGACAGTCGGAAGAATAGGAGGCATCGAGCAAAAAATAGTGGCCGCTGACAAAGCCGGAGCAGAAATCTTCCTTGCCCCTAATGAAAAAGGAGCAGAAGACTCAAATTATGTAGCCGCTGTTGCAACAGCCAGGGATATCAAGACTGATATGAAAATTATTCCTGTGGACACTTTTGATGATGCGGTTGAATATTTAAGGAACCTGGATTAATTGGAACATGCACCAATCAATGAAAAGCCAGCGGCAATTAAGAAATGCCGCTGGCTTTTCATTTTTATAAACTGACAAACTCTGCTGTCAGTTTATAAAATTATATAGTTAATGATTTAATCAAGCATAATAGGCGGCTGATTAAATTCTTTCTGCATTAGATTTTGGTCCCGAGCACCCTCTATACCCATTGCATATACCCGGGAAGCTTTGATATCCAAATGCAGCTTTTGTGTATTATGTGAAGAAATTCTTGAAATCAGCGGCAGTTTTAAGTCGGATTTATGCCTGTTTAAATACTTTCTGCCGTTCTTGGACATCCCCAAAAGATGCAAATATTTCGCTTTTAATGGTTTATTGGGCATCTCTGATTTTTCTGTATTCGTGAGGATATGTACGCAAGCCCGCTGAAGCCTTGTCCAGGTGTACCTCTTCGTTTTAATTTTTTCCATAAACTGCTGAAAACTTTCTGCCTGGAGTGCTGCTGATAGAAATCTATGCTCAAGGCCTTCCTCCATTTCATAAATGCCTCTTAACTTTTCTGGCTGAAGATGGACCAGACGGAATTTTAAAAAAGGCCAGTATTGTTCCCATTGGTGAAATCCGCCAAACTCTTTTTTATAGTGGAGTAAACCCTGATATGTAGTTTCAGGAACATATTGGCGAATGAATTCAATCTCTCCATTCTCGGAAAAAAGTGCTTTTCTGATGCTTGTTGCACTTGCTATGGAATCTGAAGCAAATTGTTCATCATGGTAACCTGCGCTTTTTCTTGCAATTGTAAAAAGCTCCATCGATGAATTTTGTCTTCTGGCTGATTTTAAATATTGAAAGCCAAGAATATTATTTGGTTTTGAAAGGTCTACCAATTCACCTTGGGGGTTCAGGTCCAGGAACGCCATGGATGTTGCTTTTGGATAGCTGAAGCCTGCATCCAGATGCACTCTGACCTTTTCCTGATAATCGGCATTATGTTCCTCCAGAAAAGATAGCGTTTGGTGAAAGCTTTCCATATTACCGGATTCACTTCCGAAACAAAGGCTCCTGCAGCCGGCAGCTTCTAAAATGGATACAGCGCCGCTGGCAAAAATATCTGCCTGCTGAACTGCAAACTGGTATGGAAGCTCAAACACAATGTCTGCACCAGCTCTTAGCGCCATTTCTGCACGCTTCCATTTGGAAACTAATGCAGGTTCTCCCCTTTGCAGAAAGTTGCCGCTCATGACAGCAATGATGGTTTCTGCACCTGAGAATTCTTTTGCCTGCTCCAAATGAAAGGCATGGCCATTATGAAAAGGGTTATATTCTACAATTACACCTGTTGCATTCATATTGACATACTCCTCGAAAAGGTTTAAAAAGAAATGTATTGGAAAAAGTATTAAGAAACAAAATCTAAAAATCCTGCAAAAACTTTTTTACTAAAGAAGCCTTCAATAGTAGGATATTAGCTACATTATAGTGTAAAGAAAAAATATTGACAAATAATTATAGGAAGGCTATAATTACCTTTGTTGCCTTGGGGTGATTCGTATGAAATGGACTTTAAGTCAGTTACAAAAATATCGAAGCAAGGATTTTCCCATTGATGAAACTGTCAATGTTGATGAGGTCATGAAACTGAATCCGGAAATACGCGGTGCATCACCAATGCATGTGACGGGCCGTGCGGATATCGATTCTGCCAAAGTGACTTTTCATTTAAATATAAAGGGTCATTTAATACTGCCTTGTTCTCGTACTTTAGTTGACGTAAATTATCCAATTAATGTTGAAACAACCGAAACTTTCCTCTTAAAAGGTCTTGATTATGAGACTGAAGAGGAGGTTCACCAGGTAAAAGGGGATGTGATTGATTTAAATCCGATCCTTCATGAAATCCTTTTACTCGAAGTCCCAATGCAAGTTTTCTGCGAAGACAGCAGTGAAGAAGGAGCTCCTCAATCCGGCAAGGATTGGGAGGTCATTCAGGAGCAGGATAAACAGGATAAAGTAGATCCTCGTCTTGCCGGACTTGCTCAATTTTTTGATCAGAATGATCCTTCTTCCGATTCATAACGGAAGAAAAACAAGAAGCACTTGAAGACACCAGCTTGCTCTGGCCTTCATAACTTTCTTAATGGGTGTGTCCAATTCCTATGGACATCCTCTAATACTCTTTAAGGAGGTGGGAAGAATGGCTGTACCTTTTAGAAGAACATCTAAAACTGCGAAGAGAAAACGTCGTACCCATTTTAAATTACAGGTTCCTGGTATGGTAGAATGCCCAAACTGTGGTGAAATGAAACTTGCTCACCGCGTTTGCAAAGCTTGCGGAACTTACAAAGGAAAAGAAGTAGTTAACGACTAATCCTTTAGATATAAAGCACAAGAACTTAGTTCTTGTGCTTTTGTCGTTTTTTTGGCATTGATTTGGCTCATCGATAAGTACAAGTCTATGAGTATTTTTGCTAATATTAAAAATAGTTTAACCAAATACAAGGAGGCAGCCATGAACCCTTACATAATTGAAGAATTCGAGAATGGACTTTTAGTATTTAAGATTAACAGGCCTGAGAAAAGAAATGCCATAAGCTATGAAGTTATGGATGGTCTTGAGATCTCACTCCGTAAAGCAGGAGAGAAATCAGTTAAGGCACTTGCGATTACCGGTGAGGGAGGCCGTGCTTTTTGCTCAGGAGGTGATCTATCTTCCTTTCACAGCTTAAAGACTGAACATGAAGCATTTGGAATGTTAAGCAGAATGGCTAGTCTTTTAAAAAAAATACTATTTCTTCCAAAACCAACTATTGCCATATTGAATGGAACAGCTGTCGGCGGCGGCTGTGAGCTGGCTGCTGCATGTGATTACCGGATTGCCAATGCAGGAATAAAAGCCGGTTTTATCCAGGGAACCTTAGCCATAACAACCGGATGGGGCGGCGGTTCCATCATTATGGAAAAGATGCTTCCTGCCAATGCCCTAAGAATGCTGATGGAAGCAAAATTATATTCTGATAAGGAATTAAAAGAATTAGGTTTCATACATTCTGTAATAAAAGGGGATCCAATCGACGGGTGCAGGAGCTTTCTGGAAGAAATGCTCAGGCTTGAGAGTGAGGTTTTGGAAGCTTATAAAGACCTTCTTGTAAAAAAGTGGACTGCTGCTGGCTTAGAAGAGAGAATCGATCAAGAAGTGCGTCGCTGTTCGGTTTTATGGGAGGGAGAAGCACACCATAATAAAGTTGACAGTTTCCTGAATAAGCGCTAAGTATATTCTTCCGATATAAACAATAACCCATTAATTTCCTGATGGTGAATAAAGTTACACTTTATAATATGATATCAGTCTATCTTTTCTAGCATTGGCATATGTATAAAGAAAAACACTAGGAGGGATACACTGATGTCTTCTACACGTCAGGATGCTTGGTCTCAAGATGAAGATTTGCTGCTTGCAGAAGTTGTGCTCCGACATATACGTGAAGGAGGAACTCAGCTTCAGGCATTTGAAGAAGTTGGCAAACAGTTAAGCAGAACCGCGGCTGCCTGCGGATTTCGCTGGAATTCCTATGTAAGAAAACAATATAAAACAGGAATTGAACTGGCAAAAAAACAGAGAAAAGAAATGAAGAAAAACCCGGAGGCTGTTCAAAGAGATCATGAGCTACCTGCTGTTCCAGAGGAAAAGACGGAAAAAAGAAATGAAAACTCAGTTCAGGCAATTAAAAGGACTATCGAGTTTGAGGAATTAGTCTCATTCCTGAAAGAGTTATATGAAAGTGCTCAGAAGCCTGCTGTCTCAGAAGATCCTTTTCCTAAAAAACGCATTCAGGAGCTTGAGAAGCAAATGTACTACCTGGCAGCGGAAAATGAAAAATTAATTAAAGAATTGAATACGATGGAGCAGGATTACAAAGCACTGGTAGAAATTATGGAAAGTGCAAGAAAGATTGTCGGTCTAAAAGACGGCACCCGCCACAAAAACTTGAATTTTACTGTGAATCCCGATATAAAGCCTGAAAAGGTGGAGAAATAGATAACGGTAAATAAATAGAAATAAGCGGACAAAATTAGTCCGCTTATTTAATGTCTTAGCTTTAGTGGACAGCAGCTTAATGGGTTTGTTCTTTAACTCCTGCCGGGAACCAGGCCAGCGGATTCTCACCCAAATCGCGTTCCATATCATAATGGACGGGTTCGAATCCCATTTTCTCCCAGAAAGCTTTCGATTTTACTCGTGGATTTGTTTTGATAGGAAGTCCAAACCCTTTGGAAAATTCTACAAGTGTCTGGCCATAGCCTTTGTTTTGATAGTCAGGCAGGACTTCAAGCTTCCACAACTCCAAATAATCCTGTGCGGGTTCGAAATATCGGTCGAATCTTGCTTCTATCTGGTAAAGGCTCATGCGTGCTACAAGCTTATCCCCAAAATAAATGCCGTAGAAAGGCGACTCACTGTCATTTTCAATAATATTAGCTTCAAGGTCTTCAAGCATTGACAGCTCCTGCAGTCCATACTCTTTGAATTTCTTAAACTCTTCCAGTGTTTTATAATTTACTTTTAATTTTTCAACTTTATAGTTCATAAAATTTCCCCCTTAGCCATCGATGTATAGGAATTCTGCTGATGTAACCGCTTTATAATGCCTTCCTGATAATTGAAAGGTTTTTTCTATATCTATTATTATATAACAAGTAAACAAAAAATTCTGCACATATGAAAAACTTAATATATTTTTAGTTTTTTTATAAAAATCAGAAAGCGTTTACAAAAACAGCAGGAAATAGGCAGAAGATTGTAGAAATATATATTATTGCAGGAATTACTACAATGAGAAAGGGGACAGATTGTGCGAAAAATTCTGATTGCCAACAGGGGAGAAATTGCTTTAAGAATAATAAAAACCTGCCGTGAAATGGGAATTGAGACTGTTGCTATATATTCTGATGCAGACAAAGACCTTCCGTTTGTTAAAGAAGCTACATATGCTTTCCGTATAGGTGAGCCGCCTGTTAATAAATCTTATTTAAAGACAGAAGCCATTCTGGAAATTGCAAAGAATGAAAATGTGGATGGAATTCATCCTGGATATGGATTTTTATCAGAAAACTCCGGCTTTGCAAGAGCTGTACTTGATGCAGGGATTGCTTTTATTGGACCAGATCCTGAAACCATTGAATTGATGGGGGATAAAATTGTATCCCGCAAAACTATGAAGGACGCGGGAGTACCGGTTGTCCCAGGAAGCGGAGAGGGAACATCCACACTTGAGGAAGCATGCAGTCTTGCAAATTCTATGGGCTATCCAGTCATGCTGAAGGCCAGTGGAGGAGGCGGAGGAATTGGAATGGTACGCTGTGAAAATGAGCAAGCGCTCACTAAGTCCTTCGACTCCACAAAAGCCCGCGCCAAAGCTTATTTTGGTTCTGATGAAGTATTTGTCGAAAAATATATAGAGAATGCCAGACATGTCGAAATACAGGTGTTTGGTGACCGTTATGGGAATATCGTACATTTATTTGAAAGAGATTGCTCTATTCAAAGAAGACATCAGAAAGTAGTGGAGGAATCACCATCACCTTTCCTTTCAGAGCAAACAAAACAAAAGATGTATGATACTGCTTTGACTGCAGCCAAAGCGGTCAATTATAAAAATGCCGGAACAATTGAATTTATTGTGGATGAGCAGGAGAACTTTTATTTTCTTGAAATGAACACAAGACTCCAGGTTGAACATCCCGTAACTGAACAAGTAACTGGGCTGGATCTTGTAGAGTGGCAGCTGCTTGCAGCAAGAGGTGAAAAGCTGCCGCTGCAGCAAAATAGCATTAAGCAGTCTGGCCATTCAATTGAATTTAGACTGTATGCTGAGGATCCCGTAAGCTTTATGCCTTCTCCTGGCAAATTGTCTAAATTTGAATGGACAGATTCTCCGCGAATACGCGTTGATTATGGATATGCTTCGAATACAGCAGTCAGCCCATTTTATGATCCAATGATCGCAAAATGCATTATATTTGGTCAAACAAGGGATGAAGCGATAGAAAATGCCTTGCAATTCTTTGATGGACTTAAAATTGAAGGCATTAAAACGAATGCACCTTTATTTAAAGAAATATTAAAAGACGAAGATTTCCGTAAAGGGAATTATTCTACATCATTTCTAGCGCAGAAGGCATTTGCCGTTAACTAAAAGGAGGAAATAACAATGAAAGAAATTACATCATCAATGGCAGGTACTGTATTGAATGTTTTGGTCGAAGCGGGTCAGGAGGTTAATGCAGGCCAGGAAGTATTAATGCTTGAATCAATGAAAATGGAGATTCCGGTTGAAAGCGAAGCTGCTGGAAAAGTAGCTGAAGTGAAGGTAAGCATAGGAGATTTTGTTAATGAAGGCGATGTGCTGATCGTATTCGAATAAAAGGGCTGGGACACGGATATCCAGTGACAGGGGGGCTTGCGCTGAGCCATCTTTGCACCGTGAAGCAATAAGCAAGTTTAACGAAGTATGGAAAATTCATATTTTAGGAGGATGGGAATGACCACTGCAAAGACATTAACTGAGACGCTGCAGGAAAGAAGCAGGGTAATAGAAGCTGGCGGACATCCAAAATATCATGAAAAGAATGAAGCCCAAAACAAACTCTTTGTCAGAAGACGGCTTGAACTTCTTTTTGATGACGGATTCTACGAGGAAGATGGCAAGTTTGCGAACTGCCAGGAAAGTGATCTTCCGGCAGATGGAGTTGTAACAGCAGTTGGAAGAATAAATGGCCAGACAGTTTGCGTAATGGCTAATGATTCCACAGTAAAAGCCGGTTCCTGGGGTGCGAGGACGGTTGAAAAGATCATCCGTATACAGGAAACAGCAGAGAAGTTAAAAGTTCCGATTCTTTACCTGGTTGACTCTGCCGGTGCCCGTATTACGGATCAGCTCGAGATGTTCCCGAATAGACGCGGAGCAGGCAGAATTTTTTATAACCAGGTAAAAATTTCAGGCATGGTACCGCAGATTTGTCTGCTTTTTGGACCCTCTGCTGCAGGCGGAGCTTATATCCCTGCGTTTTGTGATATCGTTGTTATGGTAGATCAAAATGCATCTATGTATTTGGGTTCGCCAAGGATGGCGGAAAAGGTTATAGGAGAGAAGGTTACCCTTGAAGAAATGGGCGGCGCCCGCATGCATTGTTCTGTCAGCGGCTGTGGTGATGTGCTTGCATATAGTGAAGAAGAGGCTATTGAATCAGCAAGAAGATATTTGGCGTACTTCCCTGCAAGCTTCAAAGAGAAATCAGTGAAGCTCGAGGCGGCAATGCCCAAATCCGGCCGCAGTCTTGAAGAAATTATCCCTAAAAATCAAAATGCCCCATTTGATATGTATGAGTGTATTGATTCCGTAATTGATGAAGGCAGCTTTTTTGAAATTAAGAAACTTTTTGCTGCGGAACTCATTACGGGACTTGCTCGGATAGGGGGGAGGCCTGTAGGGATTATTGCCAACCAGCCAAAAGTTAAAGGCGGGGTTTTATTTGTAGATTCCGCTGATAAAGCCGCGAAATTTATTCAGCTTTGTGATGCTTTCCATATTCCGCTATTATTCCTTGCAGATGTCCCTGGATTTATGATTGGGACTAAGGTTGAAAGAGCGGGGATTATCCGGCATGGTGCCAAGCTTATTGCTGCGATGAGTTCTGCAACAGTGCCGAAAATTTCAGTTGTCGTCAGAAAGGCATATGGAGCCGGATTGTATGCTATGGCCGGGCCAGCGTTCGAACCTGATTGCTGTATAGCCCTGCCTACAGCACAAATCGCTGTAATGGGTCCTGAAGCAGCAGTAAATGCGGTTTATTCCAATAAAATCAATGCGATTGAAGACCCGAAAGAAAAGGTTAAATATGTACAGGAAAAACAGCAGGAATATAAAGAAACAATTGATATCTATAAGCTTGCCTCAGAATTAATTGTTGACGATATTGTTGCACCTCAGGAATTAAGAAATGTTTTAATTAACCGTTTTAATCTGTATGAGACTAAAGAATTGACATTCAGCGTTCGCAAACATCCAGTTTATCCAGTTTAATACTTTATCCTTTAAAAAAATCCCTTTTTCGATTTTCGAAAAAGGGATTTTTTTAAAGGATTTATCTGATGAAAAATGGAATTAAGAAAATATATATTGGAATTAATAATTAAAACATTCCATTTTACCCATGAATTTATCTTAATTTGTTAAAATATGCTTAAAAAGTAAAAATGGTGGAGTCAGTTATGAGAATAGCTATTATCGGAGGAGGCGCCATTGGCCTTCTGTTTGCTCATTATTTGAATGAAAATCATGAAGTCCGTGTTTATATTAGAAGAAATAGTCAATTGCAAAAGCTGCGCATTAATGGACTTACAATCGAGAGAAAAGGCATTCGCAGTAATGCCCCCGTCAAGGTATGCCATTTTAAAGCATGGAAGGGGGAAGAGGATTTAACAATCATTGCGGTTAAGCAATACAGCATTCCTGAAGTTGTAAAGGAATTATTGGAAATGAATACCAGTCAGTCTGGATCATTTTTGTTTTTGCAAAATGGTATGGGGCATTTGAAGTGGGCTGAAATGCTTGAAGCGGAAAATCTTTATGTGGGCAGTGTAGAGCATGGAGCTTTAAAGTCAGAGCCTGACACAGTGCGGCATACTGGGATTGGGGTCACCAAAGTGGCTGCTTTAAAGGGGGATGTGGATCTATTATCGAAAATATCCGATTCGGCATCTAGTTTTTTTCCTTTTAAATTTGTCGGGGATTACAAAGAAATGCTAATTGAAAAATTAATCGTAAACTGTGTTATAAATCCTCTTACAGCAGTTCTCCGTGTGAGAAATGGTGAGCTCTTAGCAAATAAATATTATCATCAGCTATTTTTGAAGTTATTTGACGAGGTAAGTGCCATATTAGATATTCCTGATAAAGCAGGTGCTCTAACCCATGTGAAAAGTGTTTGTGAGGAAACAGGGATGAACAGATCCTCAATGCTTAAGGATATCGAAGAAGGCAGAGAAACAGAGATAGATGCTATTTTAGGATATATCCTTGAGAAAGCTGAGAAGAAGAAGATGTCTGCTCCATATTCTGAAAGTCTTTATTGTCAGATCAAAGGCAGGGAGAAAAGGGGGAAATGAGTTGAACACTGTGTTCTCAAGCCTAATTGCAACATTGGTGACCATACCGCTGCTCGGATATCTGGCTGTTTTTATTATCAGCAAACAAATTACTAAAAAACACAAAAGATCTGTCCATATTGCCCTGGATGTCAGCACATTATTATTAATTATGGCGGTTCACTATCTAATTATCGTAATCTGGGATAAATCCTATTTGTGGATGATAGTCTTATCCCTGCTGATTACAGCGGTCACTTTTATTATTATGCATTGGAGAATTAAGCAGGAAATCAATCTGCGTGTCTTATTCAAAGGATTCTGGAGATTCAATTTTTTACTCTATTTCACCGCTTATATAGTTCTGATATTCATAGGGCTTGTTCAAAGGGTAACTTCTGTTGTCTTTATTCCATAGTAAGCATTCTGAGAACATAATTATTTTACATTTAGAATTAAAGCATTTAGGTAAGCAAAGTTTTTTTATTTTCATTTAAGACAATGCTATACTCATAAGATGAAAATTAAAATTGATCAGCTATGAGAAAGGAAGTTCATTAATGGAGATTCTTAATCTCTCATTGCCGGCAACAAACCGGTTTGCAACAGATTATATAGCACAAACAGAAGAAATTATGCAGTTTTTTCATTATCGTTATAATTCCGACTCTGATTATAAAGCACGATTAGCTGAACTGAGGGGCCGGTCGTTTATGAGAAATGAACTTTCTCAATATATTGGAGAGTTTATGGATCAATTTCCTTCTTCCCCTGCTGTTCATGACTCGCTTAAGAAGCTAAAGCAGGAAAATAGTGCAGTGATAATCGGAGGGCAGCAAGCAGGAATTCTGACGGGACCTCTTTACACTATACATAAAATCATCTCAATCATAAATCTTGCAAAGCAGCAGGAAAGTGAGCAGGGAATCCCGGTTGTTCCTGTATTCTGGATTGCTGGGGAAGATCATGACTATCACGAAGTAAATCATATTTTCATCGAGAAGAATAATAAAATGGAAAAAAAGACATATCCTGAAAAAGTTTTAGAGAAGAAGATGGTTTCAAATATCCCTTTGAACCGTGAAAAGTGCAGGGAATGGGTGAGAGACATCATTGAGACTTTCGGAGAGACAAAACACACAAAAAATCTCCTTCTGCGATTAGAAGAAATTATTTTGCATTCTCAAACCTATGTGGAGTTCTTTGCCGGCATAATTATGCATTTATTTAAAGAATCAGGGCTTCTTCTGATTGATTCCGGTGACTCAAAGCTTCGCAGACTTGAAAGCAGCATTTTTGGCAAACAAATCAAAGGTTTTGAATATATTACAAAACGTGTGAAAAGCCAGCAGCAGAATTTAGAGAATTCGGGCTTTCCAAATGCCATTGACTTAAGTGAAAATGCTGCCAACCTATTTTATTATGACGAAAAGCATAAAGAAAGAATTCTTTTGGAGTTCAATCAGGAGAAAAAGGTATTTACGGGTAAGGAACACACTCATGAGTTCACAATGAATGAGCTTCTGGAGATTGCAGAAAACCATCCCGAACGACTGAGCAATAATGTGGTGACGAGGCCCATCACACAGGAATGCCTGTTTCCGGTTCTTTCCTTTATAGCCGGGCCTGGCGAAATTGCCTATTGGGCTGAACTAAAAATGGCATTTGAATGGTTTGGAATGAAAATGCCTCCTATTATGCCCCGTTTAAATATCACTATCTTAGAACGTTCTGTGGAAAGTGATTTGCTGGAATTAGGACTTGATTTGCAGGGCGTGCTTGTATCTGGTACGGAATCAGCTAAAGATGAGTATATGAGGAGTATTAAAAATGAAAGCATAAAAGCTCATTTCCGAAAAACAAAAGCTCAAGTAAAACAAAACTATGAGCTAATCGAAGAGCTTACTATGAAAGAGGTTCACGCCCTACTGCCAATGTTAAAGAAAAATGAAGATCTTTTAATAAGGCAGATGGATTTCATGGAGAATAAAATCCAGAAATCCATCCAGCAAAAACATGATGTAATCATTAAGAAATATGAAAAAGCTGAAAACTCCCTGAGGCCGGGTGGAGTTCCTCAGGAGAGAGTTTGGAATGTCCTCTATTACCTTAACAAATATGGGATGGATTTCCTTGAGGAATTTATTGATTACTCCTTTCGTTTTGATGGGACACACAAAGTCATAAAAATTTAATATTCGCCATTATTCTTCGGACCTTTTCCATGCGGATGAGGTCTTTTTTTTGATAGAAAAGGGGTGAATTCCCTTTATCTCCTGACTATTTCCCCACATAAAATCTGTGAAAAAACAGTAAAGACTTTAAAGAAAATGTAATAAAAAGACGAACGAAAAATGGGGGAATACCTTATGGGAAGCAGGATTTTATATGAAGTGGTAGAATAATTAAAAACATGTGGAGGAAAGTGGGGGATTGTGGTACATTTGAGTTAGAAAGTGGGTGCAGTGGGTATGTTCATGGGTGAGTTCCATCACAACGTTGATAATAAAGGCCGTCTCATCGTGCCAGCCAAGTTTCGTGATAACTTGGGTGAAACATTTGTTTTGACACGAGGACTTGATCAATGTTTGTTTGGCTATCCCATGGATGAGTGGAGGCAGCTTGAAGAAAAATTAAAGGGCCTTCCGCTGACCAAAAAAGATGCCCGTGCATTTACCCGTTTTTTCTTTTCAGGTGCCACTGAATGTGAAATTGACAAACAAGGAAGAATAAATATTGCTTCCCCGCTTCTGCAATATGCAAAAATGGAAAAAGAATGTGTAGTGCTGGGCGTTTCCAATCGGATCGAGATATGGAGCAAAAATCTTTGGGAAGATTATTTTGCAGAATCAGAGGAATCTTTTTCTGATATTGCGGAAAACATGATTGGGTTTGATATATAATGGGAATGTTTTATTAATATAATTTCCCATGATACAAAGATATTTGTTTAGCTCCAGATGCCTATTATGCGTCTCGTGCTTTTCGGATTGGAAAGGTGGATTCATACAACAATGTTTGAACATACAACAGTGCTATTAAAAGAAACAGTAGAAGGCTTAAATATCCATCCTGATGGAGTGTATGTGGATTGTACACTGGGCGGCGCAGGCCACAGTGAATTAATTCTTTCCCAGCTGTCTGAAAAGGGAAAGCTGTACGCATTTGACCAGGATGACACAGCCATTGCTCACGCAAAGGAAAGACTGGCGGAATATGGTGACAGAATTACGATCATCAAAAGTAATTTCAAGTATCTGCAGGAAGAGCTTTCAAATCTTGGTGTATCAAAAGTAGATGGTGTTTTATATGATCTTGGTGTTTCATCACCTCAATTGGATACACCTGAAAGAGGTTTCAGCTATCATAATGATGCCCCGCTTGATATGAGAATGGATACAGGCGCTGACATTTCCGCTTATGATGTGGTAAACAGCTGGGAATATGGTGAACTTGTGAAGATCTTCTTCAGATATGGAGAAGAAAAATTCTCGAAGCAAATTGCGAGGAAGATTGAAGCGGCCAGGGAAGTTTCCCCGATAGAAACAACAGGCCAGCTGGTTGAACTGATTAAAGAGGCAATACCTGCTCCTGCCAGACGAAAAGGCGGACATCCCGCCAAACGTGTATTTCAGGCCATTAGAATAGCTGTTAATGATGAACTCGGTGTATTTGAGGACTCTCTGCACCAGGCTATTGACATATTAAATCCCAATGGAAGAATCAGCGTGATCACGTTTCATTCATTGGAGGACCGGATTTGCAAAGCTGCCTTTAAAAAAGCCAGTGAAACACCAAATCTGCCTCCCGGCCTCCCGATTATTCCAGATGAATATAAACCAATCCTAAAGCTTATTAACAGAAAGCCGATTCTGCCATCAGAAGAAGAGCTGGAACACAATAATCGTGCAAGGTCCGCTAAACTGAGAATAGCAGAAAAGCTTTAAGTAAATACCTATACCGCAGCAGACCATAAATAAAAAATTACAGGAGGGGAATTATGAGCAATTTAGCCCGAAAAATTCAGGAAGAAAAACAATTTGATGTGCAAACCCAGCCCGTCCAGGCTCCCCAAAAATTAAAATCAAAAAAGTCATGGCTTTCCCCCGGGGAAAAAATACTGGGACTGGCTTTTACTGGTATTGTATGTTTTGGTGCAGTGCAAATGGTCTCAAATCAGGCAGCCATCTACGAAGTGAATAAAGAAATTCAGCAAACAGAGGAAGCAATTCAAACGCAGAATAAAGTGAATACAGATCTGAAAATGCAAGTGAGCGAATTAAGTACATACGAGCGCATTAAAGCAAAAGCTGAGGAAATGGGACTTAAATTCAGCGGAAATAATGTCAAGGTCGTGGAAGATTAATGAAGAAACAGCCAAATATCAATTTTGGAGCAGCGATATTATTTTTAATATTCAGCCTGCTCTTTTTTGTATTAATTTTCCGCTTTGTTTCCATTCAGGTTACAGGTGAAGCAGCGGGACATGCACTTGCAGCAAAAGCTCAGCAAAAATATGAACGGGAAAAGACAATTCAAGCCAAAAGGGGTACTATTTATGACCGCAATGGTGAAGTCATTGCCGAGGATACTATTTCCTACAAGCTTGTAGCAATCCTCGATAAAAGCATGAAACCGGATTATGTGAAAGACCCTGAAAAAACAGCAGCGGCGCTTTCAAAAGCTATTGATCTGGAAGAGTCGGAGATATATAGGATCCTAACGAAGAAAACAAAAGATGGGGAAACACCATTCCAGGTGGAATTTGGTAAAGAGGGTCGCGATCTTCCTTTAAAGACTAAGAGAGAAATTGAAGATTTAAAATTACCGGGGATTACATTCATAACTGATTCAAAACGGTTCTACCCGAATGGGGTCTTCGCCTCACATTTAGTCGGATATGTAGAAAAGAAAAAATCGAAGACAAATAAAACCGATACAGTAGGGATGCTGGGCCTTGAACAGAGCTTGAATGATGTGCTCACAGGAAAAGATGGAATGTTCAGCTACGAAAGTGATATATGGGGCTATCTCCTCCCGAATGGAGATCAAAAAATCCAGCCTGCTCAAAATGGTAAAGATGTGTATTTGACAATCGATAAAAAGATCCAGACTTTCCTCGAAGATTCCATGAATAAAGTAGACGAAGAGTATAAGCCGAAAAAGATGGTTGCCGTAGTCGCGGATGCCAAAACGGGCGAGATTCTGGCAATGGGACAGAGGCCATCCTTCCATCCGAAAACAAAAGAAGGCATTGAAGATACGTGGCATAATGAAGTGATCGAAAATTCATTTGAGCCTGGCTCCACGATGAAGATCTTTACTTTGGCTGCAGCCATTGAGGAAGGAAAATTTGATCCGAATGAATGGTATAAATCAGGAAGTTATAAAGTAACAGAAAACTCACCAGCTATACGCGATCATAACCAGGGACGGGGCTGGGGGTCCATTACTTACCTTGAAGGCGTTCAGCGTTCGTCGAACGTGGCTTTCGCGAAAATAGTTAAAGAGAAGCTTGGTTATGAAAAATACAGGGAATATATAACAAAGTTTGGATTTGAAAATCCAACTGGAATTGACCTGCCGAATGAAACAGGCGGAAAAATCGCTTACGAGTGGCCGCTTGATAAGGTAACGACCGGATTCGGGCAAGGTTCTGCCATTACGCCGATTCAGCAGGTACAGGCAGCTACTGCCATTGCAAATGACGGCAAAATGATGGAGCCTCATGTGATCAGCAGTATTGTTGATGCTGATAAAAATGAAGTCTTAAAAAAAACAAAGCCGGAAGTGAAGGGGAATCCAATCTCGGCAGAAACGGCTAAGAAAACAAGGGATATCCTGGAAACGGTGGTATCTTCCGAAAATGGAACGGGCTACAAAAGGTATAATATTGAGGGCTATGAGGTTGCCGGAAAAACGGGGACTGCTCAAATCCCTGACCCAAATGGCGGAGGATATTTAACGGGACATGAAAATTTTATCTTCTCCTTTTTAGGCATGGCTCCAAAAGATGATCCTGAGCTGATCATCTATGTAGCGGTCCAGCAGCCGGATATTGACCTCAGTACAAACGGTGCTGAGCCGGTTTCCAAGATTTTTACTCCTGTGATGAAAAGCAGTCTTCAATATTTAAATATTGAGCCGGCAAAGGAACTGAAGGCAAACTCTGAACAAGCACCTGAAGTGGAAGGCAAAACAATTGAGGAAGCAAAAGCAGAATTGAAAAAATCCGGTTTCGAAGCTATTGTACTGGGAAAGGGAAGCAAGGTTGAAAGACAGGTCCCTGGAAATATGTACAATTTGCTGGAAGGAGAACGTGTAATCTTAAAAACGGAAGGCGAGTTAACGGTGCCTGAAATGAATGGATGGTCGCTTAGGGACGTTATGAAGGTGGCAAAGCTTGCTGACTTAAAGCTGAATACTGTAGGAAGCGGATATGTGGTGAAACAAAATCTGAAGGCTGGTTCTGCACTCAGGGAAAGTGACTATTTAATTGTAGAACTTGAGCCGCCTGCAGAGAAATACAATGAGGAAAACTTAGAATCAGAAGAGCAGAAGGATGAAGAGGAAGCAGTGCTGGATTAATTTAGAACGTACTGCCGGATGAGCGGCAGTGCGTTCTATTCATTTATGTACAAGCATATATTGGAACGAGCCATAATCTAAGGAGGTTCGTCCGTACATGCGTGTTTCAAATGTAACCGTTCGAAAACGGCTGACTGCAGCGTTGTTTGTTGGTATTCTCGTTTTTTTTATTATTGATTTGCGTCTTGGATATGTTCAATTCTTTCTGGGCAATTTGCTTACAGATGGCGCAAAGGAACTGTGGAGCAGAGACATCCCTTTCGAACCGGAAAGAGGGGAAATCGTCGACCGCAACGGTGTTCCGCTGGCTACGAATGTCAGTGCCCCAACTGTCTATGTTGTCCCCAGGCAAATAAAAGATCCTGGGGATGCTGCAGAGAAATTGGCTGCAGTGCTGAATATGTCAAAAGAAAAAGCTTACCAGCTTATCACAAAAAGAGCATCAAGTGTGAAAATCCCTGAAGGCCGAAAGATTTCCCATGAAAAAGCGAAAGAAATCCGTGCCCTGGAAATTGAAGGCATATATATCGGAGAAGATTCAAAACGCCATTATCCTTTCGGGAATTATCTCTCACATGTTTTGGGATTTTCGGGAATTGATAATCAGGGTCTTATGGGTCTTGAATTATATTATGATGAAGAACTAAAGGGAAAAAAAGGATCTGTTAAGTTTTATGCGAATGCAAAGGGTGAACGGATGAACGATATGGCGGATGACTACAAGCCGCCAGTTGATGGAATGGATTTAAAGCTCACCATTGATTCCAAGATTCAGACAATCGTAGAAAGGGAGCTTGATATTGCCCAGGCTGAATACAACCCTGATGGAATAATAGCAATTGCCATGAATCCGAATAATGGAGAAGTTCTTGCCATGGCCAGCAGGCCCGATTTTGACCCTGCAAATTTCAGGAATGTACCCCCGGAAATTTACAACCGCAACCTGCCAATCTGGAGTACATACGAGCCTGGTTCTACATTCAAAATTATCACTCTGGCAGCTGCGTTAGAAGAGGGAAAGGTAGACTTGGAAAAGGATCATTTCCACGACCCGGGGTCTGTTGAAGTTGGCGGTGCCAGACTAAGATGCTGGAAAAAGGGAGGCCATGGCAGCCAGACTTATCTGGAAGTAGTCCAGAATTCCTGTAACCCTGGTTTTGTAGAGCTGGGTGAGCGATTAGGTAAAGAAAAACTGTTTAAATATATCCGCGACTTTGGGTTCGGCGAAAAGACCGGTATCGACCTGCAGGGCGAAGGGAAAGGGATTCTATTTAACCTCGATCGGGTTGGTCCTGTTGAGCAGGCAACTACTGCTTTTGGACAGGGAGTTTCCGTTACCCCGATTCAGCAGGTAGCAGCCATTTCGGCAGCCGTTAATGGCGGAACACTATATACCCCTTATATAGCCAAAGAGCTTATTAATCCTGCTACCGGGGAAATATTGATGAAAAAATCACCTGATGCAAAGAGAAAAGTAATCTCAAAGGAAACATCAGATGAAATCCGAAAAGCGCTGGAATCAGTTGTAGCAAAAGGATCAGGAAAAAAGGCTTTTGTAGACGGGTACCGAGTAGGCGGTAAAACTGGGACTGCACAAAAAGCGCAAAATGGCCGGTACCTGGAAAATAACCATATTGTATCATTTATAGGATTCGCACCTGCTGATGATCCGCAGCTTGTTGTTTATGTGGCTGTGGATAATCCAAAAGGAACTGTTCAATTTGGCGGCGTAGTTGCTGCACCTATTGTAGGGGAGATCATGGGGGACAGCTTGCGGGCAATGGGAGTAAAGCCGCGGAAAAATCAAATTGAAAAAGAGCTTACATGGATGGATTCCCCAATGATAGAAGTTCCTGATATGGTCGGTCTGACAAAGAAGGATCTGGGTGAGCTCTACCTTAACCTGAAAATTGATGCGAGCGGCACAGGAAATACAGTGGTCAAGCAAACGCCTCAGCCTGGCATCAAGCTAAAAGAAGGGTCAACGATCCGGTTGTATTTTGACGACAAATAAGAATAGAACTGAGGGCGGCATGATCCTGCGCCGCCTGAATTTTTTTTGTTTGTAAGGAAACCGCAACATACTTTCTGGGTTTAGGTTCTATATATTAAATAGCTAAATAAGCAATTATCATGTACAATATATATCGCCATCATTTAGAATATTAGTTTGGGGATTTAAAAATGAATATGGCCAGAATCATTAAAAAGGATTAGATTTTTTTGTTTAACACGAGAGGATTGGTAGAAATGGAATTACATAAATTGCTGCGATTTTTGCAGCCTTATATGACTTATAAAGGGGAAAACCCGGAAATTACAGCAATTGTTAACGATAACAGGAAAGTTACACCTGGAAGTCTGTTTGTTTGTATTGAGGGGTATACGGTGGATGGCCATGACTTTGCGGCTTCTGCAGCAGAAAAAGGTGCTGCAGCTGTCATTTCCCAAAGAGAATTGGATTTGGATATCCCAGTTATAGTGGTAAAGAATACAAAACGGGCCATGGCCGTGCTGGCTGATGCTTTTTATGGACAGCCGAGCAAGCAGCTTCATTTAATTGGCATAACAGGCACGAATGGCAAAACAACAACAAGCCATTTAATAGAGAAGATACTTGCCGATGCAGGAAGGCAAACAGGCTTAATTGGCACGATGTATACGAAGATTGCCGATGAAACCTTTGAAGTGAAAAATACCACTCCTGAAAGTTTGACTCTGCAAAGTACATTTAGAAAAATGGCAGATGCAGGTGTAGATTCAGCCGTAATGGAAGTGTCTTCGCATGCACTTGTTGAAGGGCGTGTTCATGGCTGTGATTTTAATATAGCCGTATTTACAAACCTGACTCAGGATCATCTGGATTATCATAAAACAATGGATGAATATAGGAGAGCAAAAGGGCTGCTTTTTGCCCAGCTCGGAAGCGCCTATGATCATGGGGAGCCTAAGTATGCCATATTAAATTCAGATGACCCCGCTTCTGCAGAATATGAAAAATCTACGGCTGCTCATGTCATAACCTATGGGATTGATCAGGAAGCTGACATTCGGGCCATTAATATTCAGATGACTGCTGGCGGTACGGAATTTGACTTGATCTCTCCATTCGGGAAGCATAAAGTTTCTCTTAAAATGATAGGCAAGTTCAGCATCTATAATGTTCTTGCCAGTATAGGTGCAGGAATTGCTTCAGGAATATCAATCTCGCAAATCATCAAATCTGCTGAAGAAGTTAAAGGTGTAGCAGGCAGATTTGAAACCGTTGATGCAGGTCAGGATTTTTCTGTGATTGTTGATTATTCACATACTCCCGACAGCCTGAAAAATGCTTTGGAAACAGTAAAGCAATTTGCCCAGAAACGCATTTTTGCCATCGTAGGATGCGGCGGAGACAGAGACAGGTCCAAGCGGCCGCTAATGGCTGAAATTGCATGCCAGTACAGTACAGACCCGATCTTTACTTCTGATAACCCCCGCAGTGAAGACCCGATCCAAATCCTGAGGGATATGGAAGAGGGTGTAAAAGGTGAAAGTTATAAAACAATCGCCGATCGAAAAGAGGCCATTCATTATGCGGTGAAAAATGCAAGTAAAGGAGACGTTATTTTAATAGCTGGCAAGGGTCATGAGACATATCAGCAGATAGGGAATCAGGTTTTCGACTTTGATGACCGCCTTGTCGCAAAAGAGGCTATAGAGGAGCGATAAAATGTATTTGACTTATCGGGATTTAGCGGAACTGTTTCCGGCCGTAAAAGGGATAAAGGATAGTGAGCTGGAATTTCATACGGTCGCTTCGTCCTCTTCCGCCCTGCAGCCAAAAGGTATTTATATTCCTTTTGGAGAGGCCGAAAATCTGAAAGAAGCTATTGAAAAAGGGGCTGTTGCTGCTCTCTGGCATGTGAATGCCGAGACGCCGGCATATACCCCGAATCATTTCCCTGTTTTTTATACAAACGACTTAACGAAAGGCTTAAAGGACATCATGAAATTATATATAGAAAAATTAAGCAAATCAGAAGAAAAGATGAACACAACTAATTTCCTTATTTCAGGTGAAAAAAGTCTTAAAGAAAACGAAGCAACATATGATATTGCTGTGATGGCTGAAAGATTAGCTGAAGCTGCAGGAAAAGCCAAGCAGGAAAGGAGGGGATAAGTATGATGGAGCAAGTTATTTTTTTCACAATATTGGCAGGCTTTTTAATTACTGTTTTGCTGTCTCCCATTTTTATTCCCTTCCTGAGAAGATTGAAATTCGGGCAGAGCATCCGTGAAGAGGGCCCTAAATCCCATCAGAAAAAGACAGGTACCCCGACAATGGGCGGAATCATGATTCTTCTTTCCGTTACGGTGACCACGTTGCTTATGACCGGAAAATTTTCAGAACCTACAGTGGAAACATATTTGCTGCTGCTGGTTACACTGGGCTTTGGACTTCTCGGTTTTCTTGATGACTTTATTAAAGTAGTATTAAAGCGCAACTTAGGTCTGACTTCAAAGCAAAAGCTTCTTGGCCAGATTATTATTTCTGTTATTTTTTATTTTGTTTTCAAGCAAAATGATTTTTCAACAGAAGTCCATATTCCGCTTACAGACATTTCGATTGATTTAGGCTGGGGATATGTTTTATTTATTATTTTCTGGCTGGTCGGATTTTCGAATGCTGTCAATCTGACAGATGGACTTGATGGACTTGTCTCCGGGACTGCTGCAATCGCTTTTGGAGCATTTGCAGTACTGGCTTGGAATCAATCTCAATTTGAAGTATCCATTTTTTCTGTAGCTGTAGTTGGAGCGGTATTGGGTTTCCTTGTCTTTAATGCCCATCCTGCAAAGGTGTTCATGGGAGACACAGGATCACTGGCTCTGGGTGGAGCTATTGCGACTATAGCCATCCTGACAAAACTTGAAATCATTCTGATTATTATCGGCGGTGTTTTTGTTATTGAAACTTTATCTGTTATTTTACAGGTAGCATCTTTTAAGACCACCGGGAAGCGGATCTTTCGTATGAGCCCGCTCCACCATCATTATGAATTGGTGGGCTGGTCAGAATGGCGGGTTGTCGTTACATTCTGGACCGTTGGCCTATTGTTTGCAATCTTAGGAATCTATATTGAGGTGTGGGTGTAAGTGAAAGAAGTCAATCGCTATCGACATAAAAAAATATTAGTGCTGGGTCTCGCAAAAAGCGGAGTGAGTGCAGCTTCCCTTTTACATAAGCTTGGAGCATTTGTGACTGTTAATGATTATAAGCCTCTTGCGGAAAATCCTGAAGCTCAAGGACTGCTTGAACAGGGGATTACGGTTATATGCGGGTGCCATCCAGTTGAACTTCTGGAAGAGGGGTTCGAGCTGATTGTAAAAAATCCGGGTATTCCTTACCAAAATCCAATGATAAAAGGAGCTCTTGAAAAGGGCATACCGGTTATTACAGAAGTGGAGCTTGCCTACCAGGTCTCTGATGCTCCTTTTATTGCGATTACAGGCACAAATGGAAAAACCACTACAACTACTCTTGTGTTTGAAATGCTTCAGGCAGGGAGCAAAATGCCGCTGATAGCAGGAAATATTGGTACAGTAGCTTCCGAGGTTGCCCAGACTGCTGCAGAAGAAAATAATATCGTGATTGAGCTTTCATCATTTCAGTTGATGGGTATTCAGGATTTCAGGCCGAGAATCGCCATTTTAACAAATTTATATGATGCTCATTTGGATTATCATGGCACTAGAGAAGAGTATCATGCAGCCAAAGAAAATATTACGATGAATCAGACTGAAAAGGATTATTTCATAGTCAATGCTGATCAAGATAAAGTAATGGAAGCCGCTGCACGGTCAAAGGCGGAAATAATACCTTTTTCAACTTCCAGAGTCCTGTCTGAAGGGGCATATGTCAAGGATGGCTGGATTTATTTTAATGATGAACAAGTGATGGAAAGAAAAGATGTTTCATTGCCGGGAGAGCACAATCTTGAGAATATCCTGTCCTCAGTGGCTGCAGCAAAGCTGACCGGTGTCGGGAATGAAGCCATAAGCCAGGTTCTAAGTTCGTTTACCGGAGTAAAGCACCGTCTGCAGTATGTAGGCGAATACCAGAGCAGGAAATTTTATAATGATTCTAAAGCAACGAACATTTTAGCAACGAAGAATGCAGTATCAGCATTTGATCAGCCTGTAATTCTTCTTGCAGGCGGTCTTGACCGCGGAAATGGCTTTGATGAACTCATCCCTTCTCTAAAAAAGGTAAAAGCTCTTGTAACCTTTGGTCAAACAGCTGAAAAGATTGAAAATGCAGCATTGGAAGCGGGAATAAAAACAGTTGAGCGTGTCGATAATGTGGAAAAAGCCGTACCTGCTGCCTTTAAACTTTCAGAGCCAGGAGATGTTATTCTGCTTTCTCCTGCTTGTGCAAGCTGGGACCAATATAAAACTTTTGAGGTTCGGGGAGACATGTTTATAGATGCGGTGCATAAGCTTAATTAAGGGCTCGTCTGCGGGACTATGGAAACGACAGCAAAGGCATACAACTGCTTCGCATGACATTTAGAGCGTTAAAAAGGAAAGTATTAAGACTGCCGGAAAACAGGTAAGTTTATTTTCAGCAGGAAACAGGTTCCTTGATAGCCCTAAAACTTGCATTCGAGGTGTTTTCGTTGCCGACCAAAAAAACCACTCCCGATTTTATATTAATGATCGTCACTTTTATGCTGCTTGCTGTAGGGTTGACTATGGTATATAGTGCAAGTGCAATTTGGGCAGATTATAAATTTGATGATTCTTTCTTTTTTGCGAAAAGGCAAATGCTTTTTGCCGGAGTTGGAATTATTGCAATGTTTTTTATCATGAATGTGGATTATTGGACCTGGAGAACCTGGGCAAAGGTCTTAATTATTGTCTGCTTTGTGCTTTTGCTCCTGGTGCTGATTCCAGGTATCGGAAATGTTCGAAATGGCTCGCGGAGCTGGATTGGCGTTGGAGCATTTTCAATTCAGCCTTCGGAGTTTATGAAGCTTGCCATGATTGTATTTATGGCAAAATTCCTCTCAGAAAAACAAAAGCTGATCACCTCTTTCAGAAAAGGTCTTGTTCCATCTTTAGGGCTTGTATTTTTAGCATTTGGATTAATAATGCTGCAGCCTGATTTAGGCACTGGAACTGTAATGGTTGGTACTTGCGTCGTAATGATTTTTATCGCGGGAGCGAGGATCAGCCACTTTGTCTGGTTTGGCGCTGCTGGCCTGGCCGGATTTGTGGCACTTGTTCTGTCAGCTCCTTACAGGATAAAGCGGATTACTTCATTTCTGGACCCATGGGAAGATCCTCTGGGCAGCGGTTTCCAGATTATCCAGTCCTTATATGCAATAGGGCCAGGAGGATTGTTTGGCCTTGGTCTGGTACAGAGCAGACAGAAGTTTTTTTATCTTCCAGAGCCGCAGACAGATTTTATTTTTGCCATTTTAGCGGAGGAATTGGGATTTATAGGCGGATCTTTTGTCCTTTTATTATTTGCACTTCTGTTATGGCGCGGCATCCGCATAGCGCTTGGCGCTCCGGATTTATATGGGAGTTTCCTGGCTGTTGGGATCATAGCAATGGTTGCTATACAGGTAATGATTAATATCGGGGTTGTAACAGGTCTGATGCCTGTTACTGGCATCACACTTCCGTTTCTGAGCTACGGGGGATCCTCATTGACACTGATGCTCATGGCTATAGGGGTTCTGCTTAATATAAGCAGATATGCAAGGTACTAGCGCATTTTATAACATGCATTTTGGAAACCCTGTGAAGCAGGGTTTCTTTTTTGGAGAATAAGAAAGTTTAAAATTTTGTACGTCGATAACTGTTTAGCGCAAGCAGCCTGCCCGGGGATGGGCAAGGCGCTTCCGCTTTTCTTAGAAGATACAATATATCCAGCATTCAAGAATTATCAAACTTCTTTGCAATTTTGCACATTATTACATTTCTTTAACATTATGATGTACGTTCCTATCTATTTGTTTTGAATATAGTAGAATAGGGAAAAGAGGGGAGTGTTTTCCGCTCGCAAGCTTGATGACGTTCACTAAATCTGAAAGCTTTGTATATAATTAGTGGCAGAAAAAATAAAGCTTTCTTTGTTAATAAGATTCTTTTTTTGAGGTGAAAGAATGAAAATTGCTGTTAGCGGCGGCGGAACTGGCGGGCATATATATCCGGCACTTGCGCTTATAAGACAAATCCAGAAAGAACATAAAGATGCCGAATTTCTATATATCGGAACTGAAAAGGGGCTTGAAAATTCGATTGTCAATCGTGAAAATATCCCTTTTAAATCAATACATATAACTGGTTTTAAAAGAAAAATTTCTTTTGAAAATGTTAAAACTGTTTTAAGGTTCCTGAAAGGCGTTCGCGATAGTAAAAAGATCCTTAAGAAATTTAATGCGGATGTCGTAATCGGCACGGGCGGATATGTTTGTGGTCCTGTCGTATATGCCGCTTCAAAGCTTGGCATCCCAACCATTATTCATGAGCAAAACAGCGTCCCGGGATTAACCAATAAGTTTTTAAGCAGATATGTTGATAAAATCGCAGTCTGTTTTGAAGAAGCAAAGGCTTTTTTTCCGGAAACTAAAACAGTCATGACAGGGAATCCGCGCGCATCAGAAGTTCTGGGACAGGATGGGATCAGAGGAAGACTATCAGCAGGGTTAAAAACCGGTGTCCCTGCTGTGTTAATTTTTGGAGGGAGCAGAGGGGCAAGGCCAATTAATGATGCAGTTCTAAAAACTCTGGCTGAGCTGGGTGAAAAGCCTTATCAGGTTCTATATATTACAGGGGATGTCCATTATGAGGATGTACAAAAAGAAGTAGTACTGGTCGGAAGCCCTGAAAATGTAATGATTAAACCATTTATTCACAATATGCCAGAAGTGCTGGCCGGAGCAGACCTCGTCGTATCACGTGCGGGAGCCACCACTTTGGCAGAGATCACCTCTTTAGGAATACCGAGCATTTTAATCCCAAGCCCATATGTTACAAACAACCATCAGGAGAAAAATGCAAAAGCGCTAAGCGACCATGGTGCTGCAGAATTATTGCTTGAAAAAGAGTTAACAGGCAAAAAGCTTATTGACAGCATCGACCGAATCATCCTAGATAAAGAAAAGATGAGTAACATGAAGGAAGCTTCGAAAAAACTTGGAATACGTGATGCATCAAATAGGCTTTATACAGTAATGGCCGAATTGGTTTCAAATAATGGGAAGTAGCCCTGAATAGTAAATTTGCATAGAATAAATAAATTTAGGTTGAAATCAATAGAAAGGGAGGTAAATATGGACGAATTTATCAGCAAGCTTAGAGAGTTAAACATCGGAACAGTTAAAGAAAATGAGCCGATGGCTAACCATACAACAATGAAAATTGGCGGACCCGCCGATTTGTTTATTGAGCCTTCTTCCATAGAAAACCTGGCAAAAGCGATGGAATTGATCCATCGCTATGAACTGAAATGGAGAGCAATTGGAAGAGGATCTAATTTGCTCGTATCTGATGGAGGCATAGAAGGTGTGGTCATTAAATTAGGCCGGGGCATGGATCACCTGGATCTTAATGAAACGGAGCTAAGGGCAGGCGGCGGTTATTCATTGGTTGCCCTCTCCACAATTATCAGCAAAAAAGGCTTGTCAGGTCTCGAATTTGCCAGCGGGATTCCCGGGTCTGTAGGCGGAGCAGTTTACATGAACGCTGGTGCTCACGGTTCTGATATTTCACAAATCCTGACCAAGGCACATGTCCTTTTTGAGGATGGGAAGATGGAGTGGCTCACGAATGAAGAAATGACATTTTCTTATAGAACATCCGTCCTTCAAACGAAGCGTCCAGGGATTGTTCTTGAGGCCGTTTTCCGGCTTACAGAGGGAGACCGGGAGAGAATATCCTCTGCAATGCAGAGGAATAAGGACTATAGGAAGGAAACCCAGCCCTGGAACTTCCCATGTGCAGGCAGTATTTTCCGTAACCCGCTTCCAGAATATGCTGGCCAGCTTATTGAAAAAGCCGGCATGAAGGGGCATTCCATCGGCGGTGCGCAAATTTCAAATATGCATGGAAATTTCATCGTGAATGCAGGAGATGCCAAAGCGGAAGATGTACTTGCTCTTATCCAGCATATTAAGGATACAATCTTTGATTTGTACGGAGTAAAAATTGAGACAGAAGTGGAAATAATCGGTCGAAAGTAACGGGGAATAATACCTTACGGATACCATTTATTGTGATATAATAATTTATTAGATAACAGTAAATGTAGTAAAAACGGCATGGCTCACATGCCGTTCTCTTCCCTAATTTGGTATTGCATAAGTTGTGCTGGGACAAGCTGCTAAATTGTTGTAATACATTGTCCTTGCGCTTTTCTTAATGGGGTGATAAAAGTGGAGAAAAGTAAGGTTGTCTCGCTGGAGGATCGAATACCGAAGCTTAAACAGCAAAGAAAGAAGAAAGCGAACAGAAGACTGATCTTTTTGCTGCTGCTTTTTTTCTCGCTGATTGTTTTAGTTATTTATTTTCAATCGCCCTTAAGCCATATTAAACAAATCAAGGTTTCCGGCAATTCAATTTATGATAATGAAGAAATTATTCAAATCAGCGGTGTTACTGAAAAAACAAATATTTGGAAGGTTGACGAAGAGGGCATTGAGGGTAAGCTTAAAGAGCTGCCTGAAATAAAATCTTCAAGTGTTAAAGTTCAGCTGCCAAGCACAATTAACATACAGGTAGATGAACTGAAGCGCATTGCCTACATAGCGAAAGAGAAGCACTATCTTCCTGTTATGGAGAATGGGAGCATATTAAAGGATGAAAAAGTTGCGGAGATCCCTGTCAACGCTCCTATCCTCAATGACTTTTCTGAGGGTGACATCCTTGATATGATGATTGGAGAGCTTGAATCACTGCCTGAAGAGGTGTTAAATTCGATTTCCGAAATCCATCATTCTCCTAAAAAAACTGATTCCAACCATATTACTTTGTATATGAATGATGGTTTTGAAGTCAGTGCTACTTTAAGAAGTTTTTCAGAAAAAATGGCACACTATCCTTCTATCATAAGCCAGCTGGATCCCGAGAAAAAAGGAATCATCGACCTGGAAGTAGGCTCTTATTTTAAAGCTTATGAAACAGAGGGAGCTGAAGAAGTTGAAAAAGAAAATGAAGGTGAAGGGTAATCATGTAATATTCTCCCTGGTGTTTCTAGTACTGGGTTACATGATGGCATTTTCCTATCACCTTACACAGGGAGAAGAAGAAAAGCCGGCACTAAGCGGAAAACAGTGGGAAAGAGATTTGGAACTTCGTAATCAGCTTGTTGAACTGGAGGAAAAAAACAGAGCTCTTCAAAAAGAATTAAATACAAAACAGGAAAACGTTCTTGATATTGAAAAAGAGCTTTCACAGGAAGCGCAAGTTTATTTTAATCTTGCTGAGGATGCTGAGAAATATAGGATGCATCTTGGCAAAGTAAAAGTAAAGGGCTCAGGAGTGGAAGTCACTCTGGCAGATGGTGACTACGATCCGGATGAAGATAATATTAACAACTATATCGTCCATGAACACCATGTCTTTAAGGTGATTAATGAACTCTATATTTCGGGTGCTTCCGCAGTTGCCATAAATGGCCAACGACTATCGCACAGTTCCTATATTGTTTGCAATGGACCTGTAATAGAAGTTGACGGCTACCAGCATCCTGCCCCTTTTGTCATTACTGCCATTGGTGATGCCGAGGTGCTTTCTTCTGCTCTGAACCTGACAGGCGGAGTAAAAGACACATTGGTAGATGAAAATATCCAATTCACATTAGAGAAAAAGGGCGAAATCATCATGGAACCATTACTGGGTTCGTAAAGCCAAACCAGCATTTGTATATAGTAAAATTTGTCCACAGAATAATTTATTCGGGAAAGCAAGGTGGAATGAAAGTGGACAGCAATAAGAAATTCAGCTTTACCTTTATAACAGTTGTAATTGGCTTTATGATTGCCATACAGTTTCAAACAGTTAAGGAACCGGCTGTACGTGATACAAGGGATACCTGGCAGCTTAGAGCTGATATCCTTAAGGAAAAGGAACTGCAATTAAAACTTTTGCGTGAAATCAGTTCAAATGAAGAAAAAATTGCCCAATATGAAACAAAGCGCAAACAAAGCAAAGAGCAGGTGCTTCGCGATACGCTGGAGGAACTAAAAATGGAAGCCGGATTAAGTGAAGTGACGGGACCAGGCATAATCATAAGCATTGAACCGGTACATGAGGAGCTTCTTCTGGGCAAGCAGGCTGATTCTGTTTCCCCGGATTTGCTCAAGCGCCTTGTCAACGAGTTAAATATGTATGATGCCCAGCACATTTCCATTGGAGGAAGAAGGATCATCAACACTACTGTCATAAGGGATATTAACAGAGAAACCATGATAGACGGTTATGCCTTAAATCGCCTGCCTATTGAAGTGAAAGTAATAACTGAGAATGTCCAATCTGCGGAGAAGCTTTTTAATCGCATGCAAGTATCAAATTCTGCTGAAGAATTTTTCATTGATAATTTGCGGGTAAAGGTGGAAAAATCTGCAGAGCCTATCACGATTCCTTCATATGACGAGGCATTGAGAATCAGATATATGGAGCCTGTGAAACCTGAAGAAGGAGGCAAATCATAATGTGGCTTCCCGTATTAGGATTGATCATAGGTGTGATACTAGGACTTATGACAGAAATAAAAGTGCCGGATGAATACTCGAATTATCTTTCCATTGCTGTTCTTGCGGCATTGGATACTCTATTCGGCGGGATCAGGGCACAGCTTCAAAATATTTATGATGAAAAAGTTTTCGTTTCCGGTTTCTTTTTTAACATCCTGCTGGCAGCAAGTTTAGCTTTTCTGGGTGTCCATCTTGGTGTAGACTTGTACTTAGCAGCAGTATTTGCTTTTGGGGTCAGACTATTCCAAAATATTGCCGTCATCAGAAGAATTTTAATCGCAAAATGGTCCCAAAACAGAGAAAAAACAGAAAAAAATGATATTTAAAAAAGGGAAAATATTAGTTTTGACGAATAATTTTATAGATAAACTAACTTATTAAATCACGCAACAGCAAAAAAATGATTGTTGTTCAATAATCGTAATTGCAAAAAAAAGGAGGTGCCAGAGAATGAACAGCAATGAAATATATGTTAGTCTTGACATCGGTACATCCAGTGTAAAAGTAATCATTGGGGAAATGGTCAATGACTCTTTAAATATTATTGGTGTTGGCAATGTACATTCAGAAGGGTTACGCAAGGGGTCCATTGTTGATATAGACGAAACCGTTCATTCTATTAAAAAGGCAATCGAACAGGCTGAGAGAATGATAGGAATGGAGATAAAAAATGTGATTGTAGGAATTACCGGCAATCATGTTATGCTTCAGCCATCCCATGGTGTTGTTGCAGTCTCGAGTGAAAATAGGGAAATTACAGACGAAGATGTTGCTAGAGTTATAGACGCGGCACAAGTTGTATCAATCCCGCCGGAAAGAGACATCATTGATGTCATTCCAAAACAGTTTATCGTTGACGGATTGGACGAGATCAGTGATCCCCGCGGAATGATTGGTGTGCGGCTGGAAATGGAAGGCACCATTATTACAGGATCGAAAACGATTTTACATAACACCCTGCGCTGTGTTGAACGCGCTGGCCTTGAAATCATGGATATTACACTTCAGCCACTGGCAGCAGGTGCATTCGCTTTATCAAAGGATGAGAAAAGTCTAGGAGTTGCACTTGTTGATATCGGCGGCGGCTCCACAACCATTGCCATATTTGAAAATGGGTCTTTAAAGGCAGCCAGTGTTCTACCTGTAGGGGGAGACCATATCACAAAAGACTTATCCATCGGACTCCGCACATCTACAGAAGATGCAGAAAAAATCAAAACAAAGTATGGCTATGCGTTTTATGACCATGCATCTGAAGATGAGGTATTCAGTGTTCCCATCATCGGAAGCGATCAGCACCAGCAATTTAATCAGCTGGAAATATCAGATATTATAGAAGCACGCATGGAAGAGATTTTTGATCTTATCCAGCACGAAGTGAAACGTCTTGGAGCAAAAGATCTTCCAGGGGGCTATGTATTATCTGGAGGCGTAGCGAATACACAGGGAATCCTTGAACTGGCACAGGATGTTTTCCAAAATAGAGTCCGCATCGCAATTCCTGATTATATTGGCGTGAGGGAGCCGCAGTATACGACTGCTGTTGGATTGATTAAGTTCGCGTATAAAAATGCTAAAATACAGGGCAGAAAAATGGAACAGCCAGTGACTGTCCCTGAAGCAAAAGAAAAACGAGTGCAAAAACCGCAACCGCAACCGAAAACAAAGCCGGAAAAACAGCCGGAAGAAAAAATCACATCAAGAGTTAAAAAGTTCCTCGGATACTTTTTCGAATAACTTGATTTGATTCGCAAGGGTTAGGGAAACGGAATCAAAAGCCATTCGGCGGATAGAAAAAAGCACTGAAAAACCATTTTGGGAGTGCGAATAAAAAAGCGAATCAAAAAAGGTGTTCTTAGGAATATCGACGAATTAGGAGGATTAGTCATGTTGGAATTTGATACAAATTTGGATTCATTAGCAACTATAAAAGTCATCGGCGTTGGAGGCGGCGGTAACAATGCAGTAAACAGAATGATTGAGCATGGTGTTCAAGGCGTTGAGTTTATTGCTGTTAACACGGATGCTCAGGCGCTGAATTTATCAAAAGCAGAAGTGAAAATGCAAATCGGAGGCAAACTTACAAGGGGACTAGGAGCTGGTGCCAACCCAGAGGTAGGTAAAAAAGCTGCAGAAGAAAGTAAAGAGCAGGTAGAAGAAGCATTGAAGGGTGCGGATATGGTCTTCGTCACAGCTGGAATGGGAGGAGGAACTGGAACAGGGGCGGCTCCAGTAATCGCCCAGATTGCACGAGATTTAGGAGCTCTGACTGTTGGTGTTGTTACGCGCCCATTCACTTTTGAAGGCCGTAAGCGATCCACTCAGGCAGCCGGCGGTATTGCTGCTATGAAGGAAGCGGTTGATACACTGATCGTCATTCCTAATGACAGGCTATTGGAAATCGTGGATAAAAGCACTCCGATGCTTGAAGCATTCCGTGAAGCGGATAACGTTCTGCGCCAGGGTGTTCAGGGTATTTCCGACTTGATTGCTGTTCCGGGATTAATTAACCTCGACTTTGCAGATGTAAAGACAATCATGTCCAATAAAGGTTCTGCACTTATGGGTATTGGTGTCGCTGCAGGAGAAAACCGTGCAGCAGAAGCTGCGAAAAAGGCGATTTCATCACCTTTGCTTGAAACATCAATTGATGGTGCACAAGGCGTCTTAATGAATATCACTGGCGGCTCAAATCTAAGCCTGTATGAAGTACAGGAAGCAGCTGACATTGTTGCTTCTGCTTCAGATCAGGATGTGAATATGATCTTCGGTTCCGTTATTAATGAAAACCTTAAAGATGAGATTGTTGTAACGGTCATTGCGACTGGATTTAATGAAGAAGTGATCCAGCCTAAGCCATTAAGGCCAACTTTCGGACAGCCTAAATCTTCTCCAGGCATGGGAGCTCCTATGAAGCGTGAGCAAAAGAGAGAGGAAGCTCCGCAAGAACCTGTGAGAAGCAGCCAATCTCAACAGCCTGAAGAAACTTTGGATATCCCGACGTTCCTCCGCAACCGCAACCGCAGAAGATAATATTTGATGTAAAAAACCCTTGGAATCAACTCGATTCCAAGGGTTTTTTACAATTTTCATCAGGTTTTTACATAAATAAGCATGGCTCAAAGTTTGGGCCATGCTTATTTATATTTATACAGTCTGAGTTTCCTTTAATTGCATAGAAGGCCCAAAGAATTCGTAGCGGATATTTTCCTTCTGGAAGCCTGCCTCAAGCAATGCCTCGTACATTGCCTGCATAAAAGGAACTGGCCCGCACATATAAACCATACTATCTTTATTAGGCACTATCATGTTTATCCATTCTGAAGTAATATAACCATCCTTGCTGTAGATTTTTTCGACTTTATCCTCTTCTGTTGGACTTTCATAACAGAAATATGTCTTTACCAATGGATTCTTTTTTTCAATTTCCTGTACTTCCTCTGAAAATGCATGTACTTTCCCGTTGAGTGCAGAATGAACAAAAATTGTTTCATGCTTTACTCCTGTTGCATCAAGATGACACAGCATGCTGTGCATTGGTGTAATGCCTACCCCGCCGCTAAGCAGAACAACAGGACTATCCATTTTATCCAGAACGAATTCTCCAGCAGGAGCACTGATCTCTATACGGTCGCCTTCTTTCAGTTCATTGTGAAGATAGCTGGAAACCTTTCCGTCCGGCTTTTCAGAATTACCTTCTTCTTTCTTTACAGAAATTCGGTAATAAGATTTTTCCGGAGAGTCGGATAGGCTATATTGGCGGATATGTGTATATTCTTCTCCTGGAATTGTTAATTTCACACTAATGTACTGGCCCGGAAGGTAGCTGGAAATATTTCCTCCATCTTCAGGTGTAAAATAGAAGGAAGTAATTACATCACTTTCTTTCTCCTTTTTTGCAACAGTAAATGTTCTGAAGTCATCCCAGCCTCCTGGCTTCTCTGCGGCATCAACATAAAGGCTCCTTTCTAATCCGATGAATGCATCCGCAATCACACCATATGCTTTCATCCAGGCATCAATAATTTCTTCGGTAGCAGCTTCTTTTAGCACTTCCTTGATTGCAAGAATTAAATGTTCTCCAACAATCGGATAATGTTCAGGCTTAATGCCTAAAGATCGGTGCTTATGAGCAATTTGTGTGACAACCGGGAGAATAGCTTCCAGGTTATCGATATATTTTGCAGCAGCATATATTGAGTTTGCCAGAGCTTTTTGCTGACGGCCCTGTTTTTGATTAGCATGATTAAAGATGTTCAGCAGTTCAGGGTGATTTGTAAACATTAACTTATAAAAGGTTTTCGTTATATCTTCGCCATGTTTTTCAAGTACAGGTACAGTACTTTTAATAATTTCAATTGTTTTTGTGTCCAGCATAACAGCAAAACTCCTTCTTATTATTTTCACTGTCATTATAGTTGATATAGAAAACAAAAAATGTGATATAAATCACACCCAGCGAAAAAATGAAGGAGCAAAAAAAAAAAATTTAATGACAAAATCCGTTGGGAATAGGGAAAATTTCTATCTTTTTGCATACAGAAAGCGACACACTTCCTTTACTGAAATGCGCTATACTTTTTTCTAACAGAATCATAACACTTTTATTATACGAGAGAATTTAACCTTAAAGTCAATCTATCAAATGCTGAATTTGAAGAGGAAACCAAAAGAATAACTTTATCTTTGATAACTGTCTAGCTCCAGCGCCTGCCCCCTCAAGGTCACTTGTCGGCGGTGGGCAAGGCGGTTGCACTTTTCTACTAAAGGGGGAAGATAATTGACGGTCTATTTGGATATTATCTGGGCGTTAAATTTTATGTTTGACAGCCTTCTCCTTTATTTAACAGCCATAATACTAAAAAGAGAAATCAGGCTTTGGAGGATTTTTGCAGGCGGCTTAATAGGATCAATCATCATTTTATTAGTATTTACACCATTTAATGAATATTCAGGCCATCCGGTCACTAAATTATTATTCTCGGTTGCAATGGTATTGGCTGTTTTTGGCTTTAAGCGTTTGCGCTACTTTCTAAAAGGGCTCATGACTTTTTATTTTGCTACTTTTTTAGTTGGAGGCTCCTTAATAGGCATTCATTATTTTGTTAATTTTGATTTTCAGCTTTCTTCATCCGTCATGCTGGCCAGTGTTAAAGGCTTTGGTGATCCAATCAGCTGGCTGTTTGTTCTTCTTGGGTTTCCTCTTGCCTGGCATTTCTCAAAAAGAAACGTTGAAGGAATTGAGATGACAAAAATTCAGTATGACTCACTAATTAAGGTGCGTGTTGTCATCAATGAAACAGAATACCGTTTCAAAGGCCTGATTGACAGCGGCAACCAGTTATATGATCCCATATCGAAAATGCCGGTGATGTTTATATCCATTAAAGACAGGCTTGACGAGTTCCCGCCTGAAATTATTAAAATGGCAGGGCAGCCAGAAGATATCATCATGGGCAATGATTCAATTGGCGGAGATTGGGAGCATAAAATGAGGGTCATTCCATGTAAGGTTGTTGGACAAGAACACCAATTGATTATAGGATTTAAGCCTGACTGCATTTTCCTTGAAAAAGAGAATGAAATAATAGAAGCGGAGCGTGGATTAGTTTCCTTTTCCATGCAGCAGCTTTCTGCCGACGATGCGTTTCAGTGCATCGTTCACCCTAAGATGCTTACAGGTACAAGTACAATGAAGCCGGATGCAAAGGTAAGTTAATATACTATACTCTGCAAAAACATAATTTAGAAGGAGGACAAATCATGAAAAAGTTAAAACTTCGCTTATCCTACTATTGGTATAAATTATTGATTAAGCTGGGGATTAAAACAGATGAAGTATATTATATAGGCGGCAGCGAAGCACTACCTCCTCCACTCAGTAAGGAAGAAGAAGAAATGCTTCTGATTAAGCTTCCAAAAGGAGATAAAGCTGCAAGATCCATATTAATTGAAAGAAATCTGCGTCTTGTTGTATATATCGCCAGAAAGTTTGAAAATACTGGCATCAATATAGAGGACTTAATCAGCATTGGAACCATTGGGCTTATTAAAGCTGTAAATACGTTTAATCCAGAGAAAAAAATCAAGCTGGCTACATATGCATCCCGCTGTATCGAGAATGAAATACTAATGTATTTAAGAAGGAATAATAAAATCCGTTCTGAAGTTTCCTTTGATGAACCTTTAAATATCGATTGGGATGGCAATGAACTGCTTCTATCCGATGTGCTTGGCACTGAGGATGACATTATCACAAAAGATCTCGAAGCAAATGTTGATAAAAAGCTGCTGTTAAAGGCATTGCATCAGCTTTCAGATCGGGAAAAACAAATAATGGAACTTAGATTTGGCCTCGGATCGGGTGAAGAAAAAACTCAGAAGGACGTGGCAGATATGCTGGGTATTTCCCAGTCCTATATTTCTCGTCTGGAAAAACGAATAATAAAAAGACTAAAAAAAGAATTTAATAAGATGGTTTAGAATTTAAACAGGAATAATTTTTTTACAAAATTTTGCAAGGAGAAAACCTAGTGTTTATGATGCTTTGACCGATTCCCCATCCGGCAGTTGAATTTGCCGGTGCATATTTTTCCTTTCCAAGGAGATACTGTTTTTTGTACAGCAGCTCCTTTGAGGAGGGAAATGGATTGACTCGAAATAAAGTAGAAATTTGCGGTGTTGATACTTCAAAGCTTCCAGTTTTAAAAAACGAAGAAATGAGAGAGCTCTTCAAGCAAATGCATAAGGGGGATATTACCGCACGGGAAAAACTCGTCAACGGCAATTTGCGTCTCGTATTAAGTGTGATTCAGCGTTTTAATAATAGAGGCGAATTTGTTGATGACCTTTTCCAGGTCGGCTGTATCGGTCTAATGAAATCTATTGATAATTTTGATCTAAGTCAAAACGTTAAGTTTTCCACCTATGCAGTTCCGATGATCATTGGGGAAATACGCAGGTATCTGCGTGATAATAACCCGATCCGCGTATCGCGTTCATTAAGGGACATTGCTTATAAAGCTCTGCAAGTAAGAGAACGCTTAATGAGCAAAACATCAAGAGAGCCTACAGCGGAAGAAATAGCAAAAGAGCTGGATGTGCCTCATGAAGAAATCGTTTTTGCATTGGATGCGATTCAGGATCCTGTCTCCTTATTTGAACCGATTTATAATGATGGCGGGGATCCGATCTATGTGATGGATCAGCTGAGCGATGAACGGAACAAAGATATTCAATGGATTGAAGAGATAGCGCTAAAAGAGGGAATGAGAAGACTGAATGAACGGGAAAAACTGATTCTTAGAAAACGCTTCTTCCAGGGCAAAACTCAAATGGAAGTGGCCGAGGAAATCGGCATTTCCCAGGCTCAAGTCTCACGGCTTGAAAAAGCGGCAATCAAACAAATGAATAAAAATATTCAAAGCTAGCAGCCAATTTGGCTGCTTTTTATTTTTACAAACATTTTTCCTATAGGGGCAAACATATATTGAATAAGAACATAAATTGGGAGTGAAGTGTCGATGGTGAAAATATCTGAATTTCAAATGAAGGATGTTGTAAATGTAGCTGACGGCAAAAAGCTTGGAAATATTGGGGATATAGATATTAATATAAATACAGGGAAAATTGAAGCCGTTATAATCGGAGGAGCAGGGAAAGTGTTGGGTTTTTTTGGGAGAGATGCTGATATTGTCATACCGTGGAAAAATATTATAAAAATTGGTGAAGATGTCATACTGGTCCGCTATCAGGATGCGAGTGAGCCAAAATATATTGAGGAGGAAGCATAGGAGTTGTTAATGGTGTCATCACTGCCTGCCTTGTGGTAAACTATAGAAAAATATGATGGGGTTAATCTGATGGAACCATTTTCTTTAAAAACTGAAGAGTATTTTGTCATAAAAGAGTGGGCGGATCGTTTTCCTAATATTACGGCCGGTTTTACAACTAAAAATGGCGGATGCAGCCGTAAAGAATACAAAACGCTTAATGTAGGATTGCATGTGAACGACAGCTATGAAGCAGTCAGCCGAAATCGGCAGCATGTGGCTGACTTGCTTGAATTTTCTCATGAAAAGTGGGTTGGTGCTGAACAAACTCATGAAATAAATATAAAAAAAGTTACCAGAAATGATAAAGGGAAAGGTGCACTAATTTACGAGGATTCCTTTTCTGGTACTGACGGGTTTTTCACTTATTCTAAAGATGTCATGCTGACCCTCTGTTATGCGGATTGTGTGCCGCTTTACTTTTTGCATGAAAAGACAGGAGCCATAGGTATGGCACATGCAGGCTGGAAAGGTACTGTCGGGGGGATTGGGAGGAAGATGGCTGAGCTATTTGCAAAAGAAGGAATGGACATAAGTGAGGTTCAGGCTGTAATTGGCCCTTCCATTTGCGGAAATTGTTATATAGTTGATGATCGTGTTATTTCAAAAGTGCAAAAAATACTAGAAGATGTCGATATAAAGCCATATAATCAAATTAGTGACAATCAATTCCAGCTTGATTTGAAGGAACTAAACCGGACAATTCTGATAAATGCAGGAATTCCTCATGAAAATATCATGATTACTGATTATTGCACAAGCTGTCATGAAAACTATTTTTTCTCCCACAGAAGAGATAGAGGAAGTACAGGCAGAATGATGAGCTTTATTGGCTGGAAGGAGGAAGACGGAAGCTAAATGAGAGTAGAAGAAAATTTAAAGCAAATTGAGTCAGCTATTCAGGAAGCGTGCATGAAGGCCAACCGTAAGCCCGAAGAAATTACCCTCATTGCTGTTACTAAGTACGTATCAGCGGAAAGGGCACAAGAAGCCCTTGAAACAGGTATTGTTCATTTAGGTGAAAACAGAGATGAAGGACTCCTTGCCAAGTGGGATGTGTTAAAGGACAAGCCAACCTGGCATTTTATTGGTACGCTGCAAACGCGCAAAGTGAAAAATATAATTGATAAAGTGGATTATATCCATTCACTGGACAGGCTTTCCCTCGCGAAGGAAATCGACAAGCGGGCGGATCGAAAGATAAATTGTTTTGTTCAGGTTAATGTCTCAGGAGAAGAGTCGAAACAGGGGATAAATCCTGAAGAGGTAGCTGACTTTATTTCATGCCTGGCAGATTATAAAAATCTCAATATCATCGGCCTTATGACAATGGCACCTCTTTCATCAGACGAGGATTTGCTTCGTTCCTGTTTCCGTAAGCTTAAAGACATGCAAACAAAGGTAAAAGATCTGGGATTTGATTTTGCTCCTTGTACTGAGCTTTCAATGGGCATGTCCAATGATTTTTCCCTGGCAATTGAAGAAGGTGCCACAATGGTGAGGATTGGTACTGCTTTAGTAGGCCAAAAGAGTCAGGAGGTTTGATAAAATGAGTATAAAATCAAAATTTAAAACATTTTTCTTCCTGGATGATGAATATGACTATAAGGAAGAGGAAATCATCGAAGAAGAAAGAGAGCCGGTGAAGCAGGTGCAAAAGCAGCAGCCAGTTCAAAAACAGAACATCGTCAGCCTCCAAAGTGTGCAGAAATCTTCTAAAGTAGTTCTTGTTGAACCGCGTGTCTATGCAGAGGCACAGGATATTGCGGATCAGCTGAAAAACAGAAGAGCTGTTGTTGTCAATCTGCAGAGAATAGAAAAAGATCAGGCAAAGCGGATTGTTGACTTCCTAAGCGGAACCGTTTATGCCATTGGCGGAGATATTCAAAAGATTGGAACTGATATTTTTCTATGTACACCTGACAATGTTGAGGTATCAGGAAACATCTCTCAGCTGATGAAAGAACAAGAATTAGAAAATACGAGGTGGTAGCATTTAATGGAATTAGTATTTGGAATATTGTCATCTGCAATTTATTATTACTCGTGGGCACTGATTATTTATATTCTGCTGTCCTGGTTCCCTAATGCCAGGGAATCAGCTTTTGGCCAGTTTCTTGCAAGGATTTGTGAACCTTACCTTGAGCCTTTCCGCAAAATCATTCCTCCGCTTGGAATGATTGATATTTCTCCAATTGTGGCTATCTTAGTTTTGCGATTTGCCACTGGAGGATTACAGCAGCTTTTTTATTGGATATCATAAGGTCTACAAACAGGGCTATCAAAATGGCCCTTTTTTATTTGCTTAAAATGGAGGTTTACTTAAAAATGACCATTTATCAGCACTTCCGACCGGAAGAAAAAGAATTTATTGACCAGGTTCTTAACTGGAAAGATCTTGTAGAAAATACATATGCACCAAAGCTTACTGATTTTCTTGATCCAAGGGAGCAGCAAATCCTTAAAAGCGTTATTGGACAGGATTCCGGAATCTTATTTTCTTTATTTGGGGGAACCCCAGATGCAGAGAGAAGGAGAGCCCTGATATTTCCGGATTACTATGAAAGCGATGAGAGCGATTTTCAAATTCGGCTGTTTGAACTGGTATATCCTATAAAGTTTGTCACCATAGAACACCCGCAAGTCCTGGGAAGTCTAATGTCTTTGGGGCTAAAAAGAGGGAAGTTCGGTGATATCCTTTTTGAAGATGACAGAATCCAGTTTTTTGCAGCACAGGAAATTGAAGATTACATCAGCCTGCAGCTGCAGTCGATTGGCAGGGCTTCCGTATCGCTGAAAAAACAGCCTTTTTCAGAGGCGATCCAATCAGCAGAAGTGTGGAAAGAAAGCTCCATCACCTCTTCATCCCTGAGATTGGACACAATCATCTCTGCCATCTACAACATCTCAAGACAAAAATCCCAGCTCTATATTCAACAGGGACTAGTCAAAGTCAATTGGACGCAAATAGAAAACCCCTCATTTGAATGCCAGCAAAGCGACATCATATCAGTCAGGGGACAGGGCCGTTCCAAAATCATAGAAATAGATGGAAAAACAAAAAAGGACAAATGGAGGATTATTGCTGGGAGGCAGAGATAGCAATTTATTTTTTATAAAATTGAAGGAATTTGAAACAACCTGTCGAATAAATAATCAAAAGACTACGGAGTCTGCTATAATGAAAATGAACCAGCAGGCTCAAACCAATTACATAAGATCAACAGACCTGGGAGGTGGCACACATGCCATTAACACCGTTGGATATTCATAACAAGGAATTCAGCAAAGGATTCCGCGGGTATGATGAAGATGAAGTAAACGAATTCCTTGACCAGATCATCAAAGACTATGAAATCCTGATCAGGGAAAAAAAAGAACTTGAAGAAAAGCTTAATGATACGAACGAACGCATAGGCCACTTTACCACAATTGAAGAAACACTTAATAAATCGATTGTGGTTGCACAGGAAGCAGCAGAGGATGTAAAGCGCAATGCCCATAAAGAAGCGAAGCTAATCATTAAAGAAGCTGAAAAGAATGCTGACAGAATTGTGAACGAATCCCTATCCAAAGCGAGAAAAATCGCGCTGGATATTGAAGATTTAAAGAAACAGTCTAAAGTATTCCGGACACGTTTCAAAATGCTTGTTGAAGCACAGCTGGATATGCTGAACAACGATGATTGGGATCATTTAATGGAATATAAGCTGGATTCCACTGAACTTAAATCATTAAGAGAAGAAGAAGAATCACTGGCTTGACGAAAGCTGGAAATATCGCATATAATTTTAAAACAAAGTAAAATACGATGTTTATCAACAATGAGAGGGACAGTACAGACTTTTCAAAGCTTATGAACAGAATGGATACTCACTCTGTAAGCGAGCCGGGGATGGTGGAAGCCCGGGTATAAGCAAAAGCTGGAAAATCACCCTTGAGTTCCTTGCCGAACATACAACCATCAGTAGGCCAAGGCGGATCATTCACGTTAAGAATTCTTTGAGCGGATGAAATTTAATCATATTTCATCTACAAGGGTGGTACCGCGGGAGAATATAACCTTCTCGTCCCTTTTTGGGATGAGAAGGTTTTTTGTATTTTTCTGTGGTTTTTCTCAGCTCTCATTGGCTATCATGGTATTTAATGAGTTACAAACAGGAGGCAAAGGAATGGATTACAAAGATAGTTTATTAATGCCAAAAACAGAATTCCCAATGCGCGGCAATCTTCCAAAGCGCGAACCTGAAATTCAGGCAAAATGGGAAGAAATGAATATTTATGAAAAGGTCCAGGAACGGACAAAAGGCCGTCCGATGTTTGTACTGCATGATGGTCCTCCATATGCAAATGGCGACATCCACATCGGCCATGCGCTGAACAAAATCCTAAAGGATTTCATCGTACGCTCTAAGTCAATGACTGGCTTTAATGCTCCATATGTTCCTGGCTGGGATACACATGGTCTCCCAATTGAGCAGGCTTTGACAAACAAAGGCGTAAAGCGTAAAGAAATGAGTGTTGCTGAGTTCCGCAAGCTTTGTGAAGAATACGCATATGAGCAGATTGACAGCCAGCGCAGCCAATTTAAGCGCTTAGGAGTCCGCGGTGATTGGGAGAACCCATACATCACTCTGAAGCCGGAGTACGAAGCTCAGCAAATTAAAGTATTTGGGGAGATGGCGAAAAAAGGCTATATCTATAAAGGGAAAAAGCCTGTTTATTGGTCTCCGTCATCTGAATCAGCTTTAGCAGAAGCAGAAATTGAATACAAAGATAAGCGTTCACCGTCCATCTATGTAGCATTTAAAGTAAAAGATGGCAAAAATGTATTGGATCAAGATACACATATTGTTATCTGGACTACTACTCCTTGGACCATTCCGGCAAACCTCGGAATTTCAGTTCATCCGGACCTTACCTATAGTGTAGTTGAGGCAAACGGCAAAAAGTTTATGGTTGCTGAAGATTTACTGGCTTCAGTGGCTAAAGAGTTTGAATGGGAAGACTATAAAGTTGTTCAATCAGTAAAAGGGACAGAGCTTGAGAATGTAGTTGCCGAACATCCCCTTTATGGCCGTGATTCCCTTGTCATGCTGGGTGAACATGTTACAACTGATGCTGGTACGGGATGTGTTCATACTGCTCCTGGCCATGGGGAAGACGATTTCCATGTTGGCATGAAGTACGGGTTGGACGTATTATGCCCGGTTGATGATAAAGGAAACATGACTAGTGAAGCACCTGGCTTTGAAGGTTTATTCTATGATGCAGCCAATAAGCCGATTACTGAAAAACTTGAGGAAGCTGGGGCTTTATTAAAACTTACTTTTATTACTCACTCTTATCCGCATGACTGGAGAACAAAAAAACCAGTTATTTTCCGTGCTACTGCCCAATGGTTTGCATCCATTAAAGATTTCCGCAATGAACTTTTGGAAGCTGTTAAGGAAACTAATTGGTATCCTGCGTGGGGAGAGACAAGACTATTTAACATGGTCCGGGACCGCGGTGATTGGTGTATTTCCCGCCAGCGTGTATGGGGCGTGCCAATTCCTGTTTTTTATGCGGAAAATGGGGAAGAGATTATCACAGATGAAACCATTGAACATGTATCCAACCTTTTCCGTGAAGATGGTTCGAACATCTGGTTCGAGAGAGAAGCGAAAGAACTGCTGCCTGAAGGGTTCACACATCCGGGAAGCCCGAATGGCTTGTTTACAAAAGAAACGGATATCATGGACGTTTGGTTCGATTCCGGTTCTTCCCATCAGGCAGTTCTTTTAGAGCGCGACGACTTGCAGCGTCCTGCAGATTTATACCTTGAAGGGTCGGACCAATACCGAGGCTGGTTTAACTCTTCACTTTCAACTGCAGTAGCAGTGACAGGAAAAGCACCTTATAAAGGTGTGCTGAGCCACGGGTTCACACTTGATGGTGAAGGAAGAAAAATGAGTAAATCCATTGGAAACGTAGTGGTACCGGCAAAAGTCATGAACCAGCTTGGTGCTGACATTCTGCGCTTATGGGTAGCTTCAGTAGATTATCAGGCTGATGTCCGTGTATCTGATGCTATTCTGAAGCAGGTTGCAGAAGTGTATAGAAAGATCCGTAATACGTTCAGGTTTTTGCTTGGAAATCTGGATGATTTTAACCCGGCAACAGACTCGGTTTCATTTGAAAGCCTGCGTGAAGTTGACCAGTTTATGCTGGTTAAGCTGAACAAACTGATCAAGAATGTTCGCGAGTCTTATGACCGCTATGAATTTGCCAGCATCTACCATGCAGTAAATAATTTCTGTACATTGGACCTTAGTGCATTCTATCTTGATTTTGCAAAAGATGTCCTATACATTGAAGCGAAAGATAATGCAGAACGCCGTGCTATCCAAACTGTTTTATATAAGAGCCTGATTGCTCTGACAAAACTGGTTGCACCTATACTTTCCCATACTTCAGATGAAGTTTGGAGCTTTATTCCGAATGTGAAGGAAGTAAGTGTACAATTGACGGATATGCCTGAATATCAAGAGCTTCCGAACGCAAAGCAGCTGGAAGAAAAGTGGACTGCATTCATGAAGCTTCGCAATGATGTTCTTAAAGCATTGGAAGAAGCACGTAATGAAAAGGTGATTGGCAAATCTCTGACTGCAAAAGTAACCCTTTATGTAAACGATCAAGCAAAGAGCCTTCTGGAGTCAATTCAGGAAAATCTTCAGCAGATCTTTATCGTTTCTGGATTTGAAGTAGCAGGCGGCC